>NZ_VWPG01000001.1:0-99898 GCF_009829695.1 Actinomyces sp. zg296 | reverse complement strand
CCGGGTGTCCGGGTTCCCCCCCGGCCGGCACCCGGGGGGTGGGGTCGGGGGGGGGGGCGGGGCCCCCCCCGGCGCCCCCCCCCGCCACCGGGCCCGCGCTCGCCCCACCGGGCGGCGCGCGGCCACAAGGAACGAACCAACGATCACCCCAGTGAGGAGGAGGTGACCCATGGCCAGCCAGGACTGGATGACCAAGGACTTCTACGCGGTCCTCGGCGTCGCCAAGGACGCCGACTCCGCGACCATCAAGAAGGCGTACCGCAAGCTCGCCAAGCAGTACCACCCCGATCGCAACCCCGACGACGCCGTCGCCGCCGAGCGCTTCAAGGAGGTCGGTGAGGCCTACGCGGTCCTGTCCGACGCCAAGGAGCGCGAGCAGTACGACGCCATTCGCAACATGACCGGCGGCGGTGCCCGGTTCACCGCCGGGGGCGCCGGCGGCGGGGGAGGCTTCGAGGACATCCTGTCCTCCATGTTCGGCGGGGGCGGCAACGTCCGCTTCTCCACCGGCGGCGCGGGCGGCGGCGCCGAGCCCGACCTCGATGAGCTCTTGCGCATGTTCGGCGGCACGCCCAGCCCCACCCGGAGGAACGGCCGCCCCGGCGCCTTCAACTTCGGGGGATTCGGGGGCTTCGGCGGCGCGCCGGAGGCCACCAAGGGCCCCGACGTCATCACCAGCGCGACGCTGTCCCTGCGCGACGCCGTGGCCGGCACCACCGTCGAGCTCACCGCTGACAAGCGCACCATGACCGTGCGCATCCCCGCCGGCGTCCACGACGGGCAGAGGATCCGCCTGGCCGGCAAGGGCCGCCCCGGCAACCACGGAGGCCCCAATGGGGACATGATCGTCACGATCTCCGTGGCCAAGCACCCCGTCTACTCCATCGACGGCGCCAACCTGCGCATGAGCCTGCCCGTCTCGCTGGCCGAGGCCGCGCTCGGCGCCGACGTCGAGGTCCCGCTCCTGGACGGGGGCGCCAAGAAGGTCCGCATCAAGCCGGGGACCCCCTCGGGGACAGTCATGCGGATCCCCGGCGCGGGCATCGCCACCGCCAAGCGCACGGGCGACCTGCTCGTCACCGTCGAGGTGGCCGTGCCTAAGAAGCTCTCGAAGGCCGCCAAGAAGGCCCTCGAGGACTTCGACGCGGCCATGGGCGGCACTGACCCGCGCGCCACGCTGAGGGAGGAGGCCGCGCGATGAGCGCTCGGCGAGCCTCGCGCGTCACCGGGCAGGGCCTCGGCTTCCTCGCCGACGACGCGGCCGACCGCGCCGTCTACGTCATCTCCGTGGCCGCCGAGCTCGCCGGCATGCACCCCCAGACCCTGCGCCAGTACGACCGCCTCGGCCTCGTGCGCCCCGCCCGGACGCCCGGGCGGGGGAGGCGCTACTCCCACCGCGACGTCGAGCAGCTGCGCCGCATCCAGGCGCTGAGCCAGGAGGGCGTCAACCTGGAGGGCATCGCCCGAATCCTCGCCCTTGAGGCCCGTCTGGAGGACCTGGAGGACGAGAACCGCCTGCTGCGGCTGCGCCATGCGGCGGTCCAGCGGATCTTCGCCGCAGCCGCCGACGGCGAGGTCCAGGTCCTCGCCGCCGGCCGCCGGTTCCCGGGGGCCACGGGCCGCCCCGGCACGCAGGCCTGAGCCGCTCAGCGCTGCGGCTCGGCCCGCGCCTCCTCGCCGGGAATCTCCAGAATGGCCGTCATCCCACCCGTGGGGTTCGCGCTCAGGCTCAACTGGCCGCCGTGGGCGGTGGCCAGCGCGGTGACGATGGCCAGCCCCAGGCCGTGCCCCGAGCCCCGGGTGCGGCCCCGGCCCTCGCCGCGCACGAAGGGCTCGCGCAGAGACTCGACGCTCTGGGGCGGTACCTGGGCCCCGTCGTTGCGGATCGTCAGCCGCACGCCGTCGGCCAGGTGCGCCATCCCCACCGTGATGCGCCCGCCGTCGTTGTTGTAACGCACGGCGTTGCGCAGCAGGTTGGTCACCCCCTGGCGCAGCAGCACCGGGTCGCCGGGGACCCGGGCGGGCAGCAGGTGGGTGGACAGCCTCAGCCCGCGCTCGGCGATCTGCGGGGCGAGGAGCCCCAGGGCGTCGCGGACCGTCGCCTCCATGTCCACGTCCTCGCGGGCGAGCCTGCCCGACTGGGCGTCCGCCAGGTCCAGCAGGGCGTCGATCGTCTCCCGGTGAGAGCAGTTGGCCTCCAGCACGCGGCCCAGGACCCGGCGCAGGTCCTCGGCTGAGGCGCTCGGGTCGGACAACGCCACCTCGATCATGGTCTGAGTCGTCGCCAGGGGCGTGCGCAGCTCGTGCGAGGCGTTGGCGGCGAAGCGCCGCTGCGCGGAGAAGGACCGCTCCAGGGAGGTCAGCATGTGGTCGAAGGTGTCCGCCAGGTCGTGAATCTCGTCATGCGGCCCGACCAGGGCCAGGCGCTGGCTGAGGTCTCCCGAGGCGGCGAGATTGGCGGCCGTGTTCATCGACGACAGCGGCCGCAGCATCCGCCCCGCCAGGACCCAGCCCACGGTTCCCGAGAGCACCACGAGCAGCGCCAGCACGCCGACGGCCGAATGCATGATGCTGCTGAGCAGCTCGAAGAGGTTCGTGTCGACCTGGGGGGCCGCGGTGGTCTGCGCGGCCGGGGGGACGGTGCCGTCCTTCGTGGGCGCGTTGATATTGATCTGGAGCGCGACGTATCGGGTGTAGATGTAGACGACGGCGATAAGCGCCGCGCCGGCCGCCATCACCAGGCCGGAGTAGGTCAGCGTCAGGCGGGTGCGGATGCTCAGCCGCTTGGGGCGACGCGAGCGCTTCCTCCCGCCCGGGGCCGCGGTGGCCCGCTCGGCCGCGCGCCGTCCGTCGCCGGCCACCACCTCCCGTCTAATCATGCGCTGAACCTGTAGCCCGCGCCGGGCACCGTCTGGATGACCCACGGCTTACCGAGCTTGCGGCGCAGGTGGGAGATCGTCACCCGGGTGGAGTTGGTGAAGGGGTCGGCGTTGGCGTCCCACGCCTTCTCCAGAAGCGTCTCGGCGCTGAGGACCCCGCCGTCGGCCTCCATGAGGACCTGGAGGACCGCGAACTCCTTGGGGCTCAGGCGGATGAAGTGCCCCTCCCGGGTGACCTCCCGGCGGAAGGGGTCCAGACGCACCCCGTGCGCCTCGATGATCGGGGTGCGCGCGGGGTGGATGCGCCGCCCCAGGGCCCGCAGCCGCGCCACCAGCTCGGGGAACTCGAAGGGCTTGGTGAGGTAGTCGTCCGCGCCCAACTCGAAGCCGCCCACGCGCGCGTCCAGGGTCCGGGACGCGGTGAGCAGGAGGATGCGGACCTCGGGGTGCTCATTGACCACCCGTCGGCAGACCTCGTCGCCGTGGATGATAGGAAGATCACGATCCAGGACGATGATGTCGTAGTCGTTGGTCGCCACCCGCTCCAGGGCGCTGGCCCCGTCGCCGACGACGTCCACCGCCATCGCCTCACGCCGCAGCCCGGTGGCAATGGCCTCGGCGAGGTACTCCTCATCCTCCACGACGAGCACACGCATTGTCCTGTCTCCTTCGCTGTGGGCTCGGTCGATCTCCCGTCGCAGGGCCTGGCCCGGGGCCCCGGCTGAGGTTATGCCCCTTTGTCTACCCGCTCGCGGCCCGCATTGTCGCCCTGCCCCTGGGGTGACACCGCGTGTTGCGGCGGCGTAAGCGAATCCTTGAACGCCCCGACAACGCCGTCACCGGTTGGCTGCGTCTTGATCGAAGGGGCATCCCCCTGACGCGGCCGAAAGGACCCTTTCCCATGAAGATGAGCCTCAACGCCCGGGGCATCACCTTGGGCCGCGTGATCGTCATCGGCGCTTCGGCCGGGGCGCACCCGGCCGTTCGAGCCTCCCGCACTCCTCCGACCGCTGTGCTCAACGCGCGGTAGGGGGGAGCCGGGAAACCCGAGGGGAGGCGATAGAGACGTCCCGGCGAAACCACTGTGAGCCTTCGCGCTGACGACGCCGGACTGCGGTGATGGGCGTCGTGGGCGCACGGGAGAGGGGCTCAGGTGGGCCGGGACCCCGCGAGGGCCCCGCACAACTCAGTGCGGGGCCCTCGTCCCCGGGGCCTTAGGCGCTGTGCGGAGCATCATGTCATGACCGCTTGAGGACCTTGTAGTCTGATGCGGTCACCCCAATCAAGGAGATCCCACAATGTCTCAGCCGATGACACCCGGCCAGCCCTACCAGCCGCAGTCCGCGCCTTCCGCGCCCGGCGTCCCCGGTGGGTACCAGGCCCAGTACCAGCAGCCCCAGCCGGCGCAGTACGTCCCTGGCCAGCAGATGCCCGGCCAGCCCGTCCCGGCCAAGCCTGCGGGCAGTTCGATGCTCAGCGCCCTTCTCGACGGCACCACCGACTTCAGCGCCAGGCACAGCAAGCAGATCATGCAGTTCGCGGTGATCGGCGTGATCGTGGCCTGGGCCCTGTGGTTCCTCACCGGCATCATCGACGCCGCCACCGGCGTCGAGTTCGGCTCCGCCTACTCCAAGGCCAAGCTGATCACCGTGTCCTGGTGGGACGCCATCCTCGTGCGCGGCATCGGCGGGGCGGGCCTGTCCCTGGTCTCCCTGCTGACCCTGCGCCTCCTGCTCGACATCGCTCGCAACGGCGCCCGGCGCTGAGCCGCCGCGCCGTGACTGCCCGCTCCGAGGACGGAGGCGCTCCTCCTGCCTCGTCGTGCGCGGCGCGCTGATCGTGAGGGCTGTCGCCTCCCGCATCGCGCGGGGGGCGACAGCCTTCGGTCATCCTCGCGGCGGACCGTCCCCCAGCAGCGTCATTCATCGCGATGACGCCCGATCCCCCGTCCTGGGAGAGAATCCCGTCATGTTCCCTGCCCCCAACACCGCTACCCGAGGAGGACGGTCGTGACCAACCGCGCCCCCAGCGCCGCCCGCCTTCTGTCCCGATACCTGTTCGCCGCGGGACTCGTTTGCCTCCTCTACACCTTCCTCGGCACGGCGCCCGGGATCGGCAGAGCCCTTGGCGGCCTCATCAACTGGCTTATCCCCGTTCCCAACGTCGACTGGCTCTCAGGCGTCATCCTCCTGCTCCTGGCCTCCGGCATCGCCAGGCGCAAGCGCGCGGCGTGGATCATCATGGTCATCGGCGTGGTATTCAGCCTGCTGGTCTTCACCAGCCTGCTCGCCTCCTTCCACCTGGCCCCGCCCAATGTCGTCTTCACTGAGGAGACCCTATGGGCCCTGGCCATCAACCTGCTCATCCTCATCGCTCTGCTCATCGTCCTGGTGAGCCACCGACGGGATTTCACGGTGCGCTCACCGCGCGGCAACGCTGGGCGGGTCCTCCTCGTCCTCATCGTGAGCATCGCGATCGTCCTCCAGGTGGGGATTCTGGGCGCCTTCTTCTACACGGGGATCGGCATCAACCAGGTCAAGGGATTCCTCCTCGAGCTCGTCAGCGATCCCGATACCCCCTCACCGGTGCCCGAGTTGCTCTTCGCGCTCGTCGGCCTGGGCCTCGCCCTCAGCTTCCTGATGGCCTTCGCTGTCATGCTGCGATCCCAGCGCAGCGAGGCGCGCCTGAGCGTCGACGAGGAGACCCGCGTGCGCGAGCTCCTGGCCGCCAGCCCGAACGACTCCCTCGGCTACTTCGCCACCCGGCGGGACAAGTCCGCGTTCCTCACCGAGCACGGCGGCGTCGTCTACCGGGTGGGCCTGGGCGTTGCCCTCGCCTCCGGCGACCCACTGGGCGATCCCGCCGGCTGGCCGGCCTCCGCCCTGGCCTTCAAGCGCCATGCCGAGTCCTACGGCTGGGTGCCCGCCGTCATCGGGGCCTCCGAGGCCGGCGCCCGGGCCTACGCCGAGGCCGGCCTGCGCGCCCTGCGCCTGGGCGACGAGGCCATCCTGTCCACCGCCTCCTTCGGCATCAACAACCTTCCCGAGGTGCGCCGCGCCGTCCTGAAACTCACCGAACTCGGCTACACCACCCGCATCCGGCGCCACGCCTCGATCCCCACCGCGGAGTTGGAGCAGCTGTCCCGCCTAGCCGGTCGTTGGCTCGACGGCGAGCCCGAGCGCGGCTTCTCCATGGCGCTGGGCCGCTTCGCCGATCCCTCCGACGGCGAGTGCATCATGGTGGAGGCCCTCTTCCCCGAGGGCGATGAGCGCGGGAAGATCGCCGGACTGCTCTCCTTCGCCCCCTGGGGCGCCGACGGCGTCAGCCTCGACGTCATGCGGCGCCATCCCCAGGTGGACAACGGCGTCACCGAGTTCATGGTCGCCGCGCTTATGAACGACGGCCGCGAGCTCGGCATCCACCGCGTCTCCCTCAACTTCGCCGTCTTCCGCTCGGCTTTCACCGAGGGCTCCCGGATCGGCGCCGGACCCATCCAGCGGCTGTGGCGGCGCGTCCTCCTGCTCGCCTCGCACTGGTGGCAGCTTGAGGCCCTCTACCGCTCCAATGCCAAGTACGACCCGGAATGGGTGCCGCGCCTCATCTGCTACCCCGACCCGAGCGACTTCACCCGGGTCGCCGCGGCCATGGGTGTCGCGGAGGGCTTCGTCAACGCGCCCCGATGGCTCTGCCCCATCCCGGACCAGGACCAGCGCAGCGCTCAGGAGTCCGCCGCGCTCCTGGCCGTCACCGCCGGATCGACGATCGCCCGCCCGGAGCCCAAGCGCTCCGACCAGCTCATCGCCCGCGCCGCCACCCGCGAGGCCATGATCGCCGATGGCATCGATCCCTACCCCGCGTCGGTGATGGTTGACGCCACCTGTGCCACCGCTGAGGGCGCCTGCTCCGTGGCCGGGCGCGTGCTGACGATCCGCGATCACGGCGGCGTCATCTTTGCCACGCTGCGCGACGCCAGCGGTGATCTCCAGATCATCCTCGAGGCCGGGCGCGCCGGGGCCGAGTCCCTCGCCTCCTTCCGGCGCCTGGTGAGCAGCGGGGACCAGATCGCCGTCGTCGGCGAGATCGGAGACTCCCGCACGGGCACGCGCAGCCAGCTCGCCGACTCCTGGATGATGACCTCCAAGGCGCTGCGCCCCCTGCCGGACAAGCGCCACGGCATCCAGAACCCCGAGGCGCGAGTGCGCCTGCGCCACGTGGACCTCATCGTCAACCAGCGCCAGCGGGAGATGGTGCGCTCCCGCTCGGCCGCCATCCAGGCCGTGCGCTCCACCCTTCTGGGGCGCGACTACCTGGAGGTCGAGACCCCGATCCTCCAGCCCGTCCACGGCGGCGCCAACGCCCGGCCCTTCCGCACCCACATCAACGCCTACGACCTCAACCTCTACCTGCGCATCGCCCCTGAGCTCTACCTCAAGAGGCTCATGGTGGGCGGCCTGGAGCGGGTCTTCGAGATCGGGCGCAACTTCCGCAATGAGGGCGCCGACGCCACCCACAACCCCGAGTTCACGATGCTCGAGGCCTATCAGGCGCACGCCGACTACAACGTCATGAAGGATGTCATGCGGGACATGGTCATTGCGGCCTCCCGGGCCGCGACCGGCTCGACGATCGTGCGGGGGAGCGTGGGCGGCGTCGAGCACGAGATCGACCTCGCCGCGCCCTGGCGCACTGTGACGATCGCCGAGGCCGTCTCCGCGGCTCTCGGCGAGGAGATCGGCACCGACACCCCGGTGGCCGCGCTGCGCCGCCACGCGGAGAGCATCGACATGCCCTACGACCCCAAGTGGGGGTGGGGGACGATGATGCAGGAGCTCTACGAGCACCTGGCTGAGGGCACGACGGTGGAGCCGACCTTCTTCGCCGACTTCCCGGCTGACACTTCACCGCTGACCCGCCAGCATCGGCGCGACGCCCGCCTGGCCGAGCGCTGGGACCTCATCATCTTCGGCTCGGAGGTCGGCACCGCCTACTCCGAGCTCGTCGACCCCGTCATCCAGCGGGAGCGGCTCACCGCCCAGTCCCTGGCCGCCGCAGGAGGGGACCTGGAGGCCATGGAGCTCGATGAGGCCTTCCTCGCCGCGCTGGAGCAGGGCATGCCGCCCTCGGGCGGCCTGGGCATGGGCCTGGACCGCCTCGTCATGATGCTCACCGGCGCCTCCATCCGCGAGACCATCGCCTTCCCGCTGGTGAGGCCGGGCCGGTGAGGCGCTGGTTCCTGGCGGTCGGATCCGTCGTCCTCTACAACAGTTGGCTCGCCTGGCCCCTCAACGGCCGCCCTGACGCCCTCCTGGGGTACGTCTCCGAGCTCGCCGCCGATGACCAGCCCTTCGCCTGGTTCTTCCGCGCCGCCGACATCGCCGCCGCCGTCGTCTTTGCGATCACCGGCCTCCTGGGCAGGCGGGGCTGGCAGGCCTGGCTCGGCGCCCGCTGGAGCCGTCGTCTCGGCTTCTCCCTGCTGGTGGTGGCCGTGGGCACGGCCCTTGACATCATCTTCAACCTGCCCTGCGCTGAGAGCTGGGACGACGCCTGCGCCGCCATGCCGAGCATTGAGCGGCACCTGCATGAGGCGGCCTCCGCCATCACCTCGACGGCGGAGGTCGCCATGATCGCCATCGTCGCCCTGGCGCTCGCGGCCCGCGATGGGTGGACCCTGCGGGCACGACAGGCGGCTTGGCTGGCCGGGCTGGTGACAGTGCTGCTGCTCATCAGCGCGGCGGCGCCTTACGCCCTCCCCGGCGCGCAGGGCCCCATCCAGGTCGTGCAGATCCTCTTATGCTCGCTTTGGATCGCCTACTTGGCGTGGCGGCTACCTCAGGAGCAGCATGACTGACGCGCAGGATCGGTGGGAGAGCCGGTTCGCCGAGCACACCGTCCACCGCCGCCCGGGCGAGGGGCCCACCGTGGTCCTGCTCAACGGGTGCGGGCTGGCCTCGGTGGCCTGGGACGCCGTCGTCGAGGCCCTGCCCGGGCGCGCCATCATCGCCGTCGACCGGCCCGGCCGCTGCGGCACCGTTAATGACGGCCTCCCCGATCTGCGCCAGGAGGCCGGGATCCTCGCCCGCATCATCGGCGACGACGCCCCGGCGATCGTGGTCGCCCACTCCATGGCCGCCTTCCAGGCCGAGGCGCTGGTCCGTCTCCACCCCCGCTCGGCGCGGGGGATCGTGCTCGCCGACCCGGCGGTCGAGGTGAGCGCCCGCTCCGGTTATCTGCGCCGCGCGGGGGCGGCGGGGATAGCCCGCGCGCTGGGCTCGGCGGTCCGGGTCGAGCCGGTGCGGCGCCTCGCGGCGGCCGCGGTCCGCTACGGGATGCGTCATGAGACCTCCCATCCCGAGGTCCTCGACGACGAGTTGTGGCGCGCCTGCCATGACTCCCCTGAGGCGCTGGCGGCCTCGGCTGCCGAGTTCGTCTCCTACGGCGGCCAGGCCGCGGACTTGGCCGCGTTGCGAGCCGAGCAGGCGGCGCCCGCGGCGGTGCCCGCGATCCTCCTGGACGGCAAGCCCTTCCACTCCGCCAGTCAGGAGGAGGCCCTCGCCTCCGCCTTCTCCCATCTGGAGATCCGGCGGCTACCGGGCTCGTGCCACCTCATGATGCTCGACGCTCCCGGGGAGATCGCCCGCGCCGTCGACGACCTCAGCCAGGCCACCGCGTCGTGACGCGGCGGCGCGGTGGGACGCGGCGCGAGGCGCCCGCGCCACCGTCCCCAACGCGCGTGGGGCCCCGCACGCGTGGTGCGGGGCCCCAGGTCGTGGCGGCCGCACGGCCGCGCTCGTCAGAACGAGCGCGTCACAGCACCGCCGCGCCGCGGGTCGTCACTCGTTGCCGATCTTGGAGTCGGCGGCCTCGACGGCGGAGTCGATCTTCTCGTCGAACTTGCCGCCGGTGACCTTCTTGGCGGCGCCAGCGGCGGCGCCAAGGACCTTGTCGCTGACGGCCTCGGCCTTGTCGCTCTTGAGGGCGTCGCCGGCCTTGTGGGCGAGGTCGCCCGCCTTGCCAGCGAGGTCGCCGGCCTTGTCCTTGAGGTCATCGATTCCCATGATGTGCTCCCTTCCTCGGGGGACGCAGCGCCGGGCGGCGCGGCGTCTGACCTGATGGAATCAGACACAGTCCCATCGGGCAAGCCGACGAGTTCCTCGCCCTGTCACGGGAAGCGCGAGGAGGTGGCTGGGCCCGACCGGTGCCGCGGCTCGCCCAGGGCGCTCGGAATCACCCGGGATCACCACTGCCAGGTGGGCCGCGGCGCCTCCCCGGCGGCGACGGCCAGGCGCAGGGCCCCACGGACGGCGCGGGGGAGCAGTGAGTGGACGAGCCGGTAGGAGTCCTCGACGAGCTCGTGGGCGGTGGTGGCGTCGTATCCCGGCGCGGTGAGGTCGATGCTCACCCAGTGCTTCTTCGCCTGGTGGAATCCGGGCTCCGTCCAGGGGATCGAGCGGCGCACAGCGACGGCGTCCTCCGGATCGAGCTTGACGTTGACGATGAGCCGGCCGTCGGTGTGGGTCAGGAGCAGAGCGAAGAGCCGAGGCCCGATGCTCGCCACGCTCGTGTTCCACTCGGGCTTGTGCCCCACCCATGCCCCGGGGAGCGTGGCGGCGTAGTCGAGCAGCTCCGAGGCCCGGTCGAGGGCCGGTTCGGCGGATGTCATGGCAGAAGGCTACGTCTCTGGCGCAGGCGCTCACCGGTGCGATGCGCCCCCACTGGTGCGCTGCGCTCCGAGTGGTGCGGGCAGGACGCGCCTGTCGGAGCGAAACGCGCCAGTCGATGAGCGCCGGGCGCGAGCGCTCAGCGGATCGAGGCGATGACGCTCTGAGTCAACTCCTTGCTCTGCGCCTCTGTGAAGGCCACGGTTGTGAGCGTCGCGTACCCTCCTGAGCTGGTCTTGGGCGTGATGAGGGCGCCGTAAATGGTGATCCCATCCTGATTGACCGTGAAATACGCCATGGCGCCATCGCCGTTGGGGGTCGTGAACTTCTCGTATGAGGAGAAGGTCGTGCCCGGCTGCTGGGAGAGGGCCGCCTTGAGCAGGTCCTCGCTCAGGGCGCTGCTCAACGACTCGACGTCTTTGTGGAGCTGCACCTGCTTGAGCCCCGAACCGCTGTAGGCGTAGGCGTCAAGGTCGGAGGTGATGTCGGCAGTGAGAATGCCGCCCGGGTCGGGGGCTCCGCCAACCCCGGTGGTCCAGTTCTTGGGGACCGAGAAGGTCACGCCCGTGGCCGGGCCGGTGACCTCCTGTGAGCCCGCCGCCGCACCCGGGGTCGCTGACGGCGCTGGCGACTCCGAGGGGCGCTTGGCGCGGGTGGCCGTGTCGGCGGACTCGGGGTGGGCGCTCGTTCCCTGGGCGGTTGCGGTGGCGTTGGCGGCGTCGTCGTCGCCGCGCAGGAGGAGGAAGGCGCCGACGCTGCTGGCGATGAGGCCGATGACGACGGCGCTGACGATGCCCACAATGAGCCCGGTGCTCTTCTGGGGCTGGTGGGGGCCCTGGCTGGGGCCGCCATAGCCGAAGGCGGGGTCGACGGGCTGGAAGGGGCCTTGGGCTCCCGTCTGGGCCCCGATGTGGGAGGAGGGGGTGAGCCCGGGCTGGTAGCCGGAGCCGTAGCCCGCCTGGGGATGGCCCGGGTGGGTCTGGCCGTGCCATGGGTAGGCCTGGGTGGGCTGCTGCGAGGCGGGCGAGGCGGGCTGGCCGGGGTGTTGCCCCGGATACTGACCGGGGTATTGCCCATTCGGAGGGTACTGGGACATGTGTTGATCCTAGGGGGTTCGGGGGACTAAGAGCGGCGCCGAAGGCCGCCTGAGGCTGGGGGCGCTGGCGGGGTGGTGGTGTCGAGGGGATGATCCGCCCCGGCGAGCCGAAGGGGCGCGCCGGGGCGGGTCTCCTCAGCGGGAGAAGGGATCAAGGATGGGGCGTCACTTGACGCTGCTGGTCACCTGGGTGACGAGCTCGTTGACCGTGGAGGCCTCGGTGGCGTTGATGGTGATGACCGCGTAGTCGCCGTCGGAGGCGGGGGCGAAGACGACGGCCCCGTAGGCCGTGCCATCCTTCACCGTGACGCCGTAGTGGACCACGGTGGCCTCACCATTGGTGGTGCTGACCTTCTCGTACTTCGTCATACTGCTCGCGCCGGTTACCTTGGCGAATTGAGCCGCGCTCATCTCGTCCGCTGGCACCTGTGACCCGGGGAGGGTCTGACGGGCGACGAGGATGCTGTCGGTAAAGGGGGTGCTGCCGATCTCCTTGACCTCTGTGCTCGAGACAAGCAGGTCAACCTGCTTCAAGTTGGCCTTGTAGATTGCCGGGTCCTGGCCAACCGCCTTCGCGGCCGCGCTCAGGGTGTTCTCATCCAGGTTGGACGGGTCGGAGAGGACCATCCAGTTACTGGGGGCGAGGAAGGTGACGCCGGCGGTTGAGGCGGTCACCTCCTGGCCGTCGGCCGAGGCGGCCGGGGCGGCCGAACTGGAGCCGGCCATCGCGTCGGCTGAAGCCATCGCGGTGGCGGTCGTGGCAGTTGCGGAACTGGTGGGGCTGGCGTCCTCGGACTTGTCGGAGGAGCATGCCGCGAGCGGGAGCGTCAGTGCGAGCGCCGCGACGGTGGCCAGGGGACGGGTCATCTTCATGAAGATCTCCTCAGGGTAACGACGTGCGGTCACCTTATCCCGGGCCGCGCTGTTCCCGTCCCGCCGTCTTGAGGCGCGGACCTGGGAAGATCTCCCCATCGAGGAAGAGGCGCCCCGGCGCGCGCGAAAGTTGAGTGGAATAGACTCAACTCGTCGGCGGTTGAGGTGCTCGGAGGGAGCGGCCCGCGTCACGGCCCCTCCCGGGCCCCTCCCGCCCGGACTCGCCCACCAGGCATGAAACCCCAAGGAGAACCGCATGGACACCAACTACACCACTCGCTCCCAGGAGGCGATCTCCGGGGCGATGCAGGCGGCGGCCGCCGCCGGCAACCCCCAGGTGGACACGGCCCACCTGCTCGCCGAACTCCTTGGCTCCGAGGACTCCACGGCTCTGGCCCTGCTCACCGCCGTCGACTCGGACCCTGCCCGGCGACAGCGCATTGGCGCGGCCTGCCGCCGCGTCCTCACCTCCCTGCCCGCCTCCTCGGGCTCGACCGTCTCCCAGCCCCAGCCCTCGAGGGCGCTCCTCGCCGCCCTTGAGACCGCCGCTGGCGAGGCCAAGACCGCCGGGGACGATTACATCTCCGCCGAGATGCTCCTCATCGGATTGGCGGCGGGCGCCTCCGGCGACCCCGTCGCCTCGCTCCTGCGCGCCGAGGGCGCCACGCCCGACGCCCTGCGCGCCGCCCTGCCCGCCCTGCGCGGCGGCGCCCGCGTCACCTCCCCCAATCCCGAGGGCACCTACAAGACGCTGGAGAAATACGGCTCCGACCTGACCGAGGCCGCCCGCGAGGGCAAGCTCGACCCCGTCATCGGCCGTGACGCCGAGATCCGCCGCCTCGTGCAGGTCCTGTCCCGGCGCACCAAGAACAACCCGGTCCTCATCGGCGAGCCCGGCGTGGGCAAGACCGCCGTCGTCGAGGGCCTCGCCCAGCGCATCGTCGCCGGCGACGTCCCCGACTCACTGCGCGGCAAGCGCCTCATCTCCCTCGACCTGGCCGGCATGGTCGCCGGCGCCAAGTACCGCGGCGAGTTCGAGGAGCGCCTCAAGGCTGTCCTGGCCGAGATCAAGGACTCCGACGGCGAGGTCGTCACCTTCATCGATGAGCTGCACACTGTCGTGGGAGCGGGCTCGGGCGCTGATTCCTCCATGGACGCCGGAAACATGCTCAAGCCCATGCTCGCCCGCGGTGAGCTTCGGCTCGTCGGCGCCACCACCCTAGACGAGTACCGCGAGCGCATCGAGAAGGACCCCGCCCTTGAGCGCCGCTTCCAGCAGGTCCTCGTCGACGAGCCGAGCGTGGCCGACACCGTCGCGATCCTGCGCGGCATCGCCCCCAAGTACGAGGCCCATCACCAGGTGACGATCTCCGATGGCGCCCTCGTGGCCGCCGCCGCCCTGTCCGACCGCTACATCACCGGCCGCCAGCTGCCCGACAAGGCCATCGACCTCGTTGACGAGGCCGCCTCCCGCCTGCGCATGGAGCTCGACTCCAGTCCCGAGGAGATCGACGCCCTGCGCCGTCGTGTGGACCGCATGCGCATGGAGGAGTCCTACCTCGCCGAGTCTCTCGGGAACGCTGGCGGTGATGGCACTTCCACGGGCGGCGGCGCGGATTCCGTCGAGGCCGCCGCTGACCGTGAGCGCCTTGAGCGCCTGCGCGCCGAGCTTGCCGACGCCTCTGAGGAGCTCGCCGGGCTGACCGCCCGCTGGGAGGCCGAGAAGGCCGGCCACAACCGCATCGGCGAGCTGCGCGCCGCTCTCGACGAGTTGCGCACCAAGGCCGACCTCGCCGAGCGCGAGGGCCGTTTCGAGGAGGCCGGCCGCCTGCGCTACGGCGAGATGCCCTCCCTGGAGGAGCAGATCCGCCAGGCCGAGGCCGCCGAGCACGCCGTCGCCGGCCCTGACGGCGTCGCGCGAGACGCCACGGGGGCGGCTGAGCCGATGATCGCCGAGAAGGTCGGCGCCGCTGAGATCGCGGAGGTCGTGGGCTCCTGGACCGGCATCCCCGTGGGGCGCCTACTCCAAGGCGAGTCCGCCAAGCTCCTCCACATGGAGGGCATCATCGGGGAGAGGCTCATCGGCCAGAAGGCCGCCGTCGCGGCCGTGTGCGATGCCGTGCGGCGCTCGCGCGCCGGGGTATCCGACCCGGACCGCCCCACCGCCTCCTTCCTGTTCCTGGGCCCCACGGGGGTGGGGAAGACCGAGTTGGCGAAGTCTCTCGCAGACTTCCTCTTCGACGACGAGCGCGCCATCGTGCGCCTCGACATGTCCGAGTACTCCGAGAAGCACTCGGTGGCCCGGCTCGTCGGCGCCCCTCCCGGGTACGTCGGCTACGAGGAGGGCGGTCAGCTCACCGAGGCCGTGCGGCGCCGCCCCTACTCCGTGGTCCTGCTCGACGAGGTGGAGAAGGCCCATCCCGAGGTCTTCGACCTGCTCCTCCAGGTGCTCGATGACGGCCGCCTCACCGATGGGCAGGGGCGCACCGTGGACTTCCGCAACACGATCCTCGTGCTCACCTCCAACCTCGGCTCGCAGTTCCTCATCGATCCTCTGCTCAGCCCCGACGAGAAGCGCGACGAGGTGATGACGCGGGTCCGCGCCCACTTCAAGCCCGAGTTCCTCAACCGGCTCGACGACACCCTCGTCTTCGACCCGCTCACCAAGGAGGAGCTGGGCGGGATCGTGGACATCCAGCTCGCCCGGATGGGGGAGCGCCTGGCGGACCGGCGCCTCACGCTCACCGTCACCGACGCCGCCCGCCAGTGGCTGGCCGACGAGGGATATGACCCCGCCTTCGGGGCGCGGCCCCTGCGCCGCCTCGTTCAGCGGGAGATCGGAGACCGCCTGGCCAGGCTCATCCTGTCCGGTGAGGTGGCTGACGGGCAGGAGGTCGTCGTCGATCTCAGTCTTGACGGCCCGGCCGCCGGCCTGGCCCTGCGCGCCGTGGGCGAGGGGCGCGCGCCAAGCGCGTCAAGCGCCCCAGCGGGGCCGCTCGCATAAGAGCGACACATCACGAGGGCGCGCCCGGGTAGGAAAAACTCGGGCGCGCCCTCGCGCATAGCGCTCGTGGCGCCTCCCCTCGGCCCTGAGAGGAGAGCGGGTGAACGGACACCGGATACCTGTAGGGGTATGGGTGGCGGGCGATCCTGAACGTCAGCCATGTATGTCAGACGACCGTAAGGATGGTGGCATCCCACTAAATTCGGGATTCATATCAGGATGTTATTTTTCCGTAATTATTGACGCAAGAGGCGGTCCTGAAGAACGCGAGCGTCATATGCCCGATTTCACATGCATCGTCCGTGAGGGATGAAAAGGGGGCCCCGCACCTCAGCACGGTGCGGGGCCCCGGTCGGGTACGGGGGCGCGGTCCCTGAATCGCGCGAGTCCCGAACGCCGCGGCATGTCATCGGAGTCCCTGATCTCCTCGTGCCGGGGCGTTTCCCGACGGCGTCATCATATGCGACCCGATCGCCGCGAAGCACATTCGCGTCTCAGAAGCTGGCGCGGAATGGGATCGCGCCGAGCCTCAGTCCGTTCAAAACGGCGGAGAATCGCCAGATCGGGGCCCTGACGCCCATGGGATCACATTTCCGTAACGAGACGTCCGAGCTCGTGGATCCGGTCGGTGAATATGCCTGAGGCGCCCCATGAGAAGAGCTCCTCAGCGCGCTCGGGCGAATTGACCGTCCAGACATTGACCCCGTAGCCCAGGGCGCGGATCTCCTCGACCAGTGCCCTCTCCAGGCCCTCGTCCGCGGGGTTGACCGCCTCAACCCCCAGCATCTCCGCCCGGCTGCGCCAGTCCCCGACCGGCATCCCGGCCTCCATCAGGAGCGCGAGCCGAGTGGCGGGGCGGCGCCGGGCCATCCGCTCCAGGAGCAGCGGGTTGAAGGAAGAGACCACCACCTGGCTGCTCGGCGCGCAGGAGGCCAATCGGTCCAGATGCTCCGCGACGGCGTCGACGAGATCCGCGCAGGCTCGCGCGCCCGCCTCGCAGGGCTTGATCTCCACGTTGACGCTCAGGCCCTCAGCGGCGATCACCCCCAGCGCCTGCCCGAGCGTCGGCAGGGGCTCACCGGCGTACGGGCGCGAGCCATCCTCGGCGATGAACCACGCCCCGGCGTCGATGCCCTCCAGGTCCTCCCGGGACAGGGCGTAGTAGGGGCCCATGCGGTCGGTGGTGCGGTCCAGGGTCGAGTCGTGGATGACGATGGGCGTCCCATCGCCGATGACATCGACGTCGATCTCCACCCAGGAGGCCCCCGCCCGCGCCGCGCGACGGATCGAGGCGAGCGTGTTCTCCGGGGCGAGGGAGGGGGCGCCCCGATGGCCCAGCACGACCCGGGTGCCCGCCGGCACCGGCCGGGGGAGGGGGAGGGGCTCGTAGGGAGGGGCGGGGCTGGGGCGCTCAACGGCCGTCATCGCGCCCCCGGCGCTGATCCGGCGGGGACGCGGCGCCTAGCGGTGGCAGCGCGGTCAGCGCAGCCGGCACTGCCAGCGGGGGCGTTCCACCACTCCTCCCACAGGAGGGTGTGGGGCGTCACCGAAGCCAGGTCGGGCACGGCGATGAGCCCGGGATCGGCGGGGAACGACTTGGTCGCGCCGATCTGGACCACATGGATCCCATTGGCGCGGGCCGAGGCCGCGCCCGTCGCCGAGTCCTCCACGACGACGCACTCCGCGGGGGTCAGGCCGAGTCGCTCGACCGCCGTGGCGTAGGGGAGGGGGTCGGGCTTGGCGCCCGCGCCGTCGTCCCCCGTGACGGTCACGGCGAACACGTCCCCGAGGGCGCGCGCCACGCTCTCGACGATCCGGCGGGGGGAGGCGGACACGATCGCCTGCGCAACCCCGATCTGCGCCAGGGCCGAGGTGATCCGCTCCGCCCCGGGGAGCAGGGGAGGGGCGGCCGCCACGCGCGCCTCGACGTCGTCGGCGATAGCGGCGAAGAGCGCCCCGGCGGCGGGGTCTGTCCAGTCGGGGACGGCTCCCGTCTCCGCCATGAGTCGCCGCACCGTCTCGATGGAGGCTCCGGTGAGGCGCTCCACGATCCTCGGGGTGGGGGTGCCCCCGGCCGCGCGGGTGCGGGCGACGAAGGCCTCATCCCAGAACGGTTGGGAGTTCATGAGAGTGCCATCCATGTCCCACAGGACCGCCCGGATCGTGAAGCCTGGACGGGAGGGAGCAACTGTGATCGCCATCCCGCGAGCGTAGCGCGCGGCGCGCGCCCATGGGGCTTTCCTATGGCATCGTGGGGATGGCAGCATCGATCCGGGAGGAGGCCCGCCCGTGAGCCGCATTGAGCGCCGGGCGACGATGGCGGATATCGCGAGCGCCGCCGGGGTGTCGCGGACCACCGTCTCCTTCGTCCTCAACGACCGCCCGGACTCGCGCATCCCCCAGGCCACGCGGGCGAGGGTCCTCCAGGCCGCGAAGGACCTCGACTACCGGCCGCAGGGCACGGCGCGCCTCGTCCAGGCCCGTTCCCGCAGCGCCCTGGGCGTGGTCACCGACATCCTCACCGGACCCCAGGCCTCCTCCATGATCCGCGGCATGCAGGACGCCGCCTTGCGCGAGGGCATGCCCTTGCTCCTCATCCCCACCACGGGGCGCGCGGAGGACGACCGCCGCGCCGTCGCCTCGCTCCTGGAGCACCGGGTGGGCGCCGTCCTCCAGGCGCGCGCCAGCGGCGGCCAGGTCGCCGTGCCGGCCGAGGCCCGCGACATCCCCACGATCCTGGTCAACTGCCAGTCATCGGACGGCGGGCGTCCCAGCGTCCGCCCCGATGAGGAGCGCATCGCCCGTCTTGAGGCCGATGCGCTCCTGACCGGGGAGCACCGGGACATCGGCGTCATCGAGATCTCCGGGGCCGATGTCGGCAACCAGCCGCGGCGCGACGGCTACCGGGCCAGCTTCACGCGCGCCGGGATCGACTGGGATGGCGTTGCCACCGCCGTCGGGTACGGCACCATCCAGGGCGGCTACCGGGCCGCGGGCCAGCTCCTCGACGCCAACCCGTGGACGACCGCCCTCCTGTGCGGCAACAACAGGATGGCGATCGGCGCCTACGACGCCGTGCGCGAGCGCGGCCTGCGCGTGCGCGACGACGTCGCCATCATCGGCATCGACGACGAGGACCTCGCCCCCGCCCAGCTCCGCCCCGGCCTGACCTGCGTGGCGCTTCCCTTCGAGGAGATGGGGAGGGTCGGCGTCGAGCGCCTGGCGGCCATGCTGAGGGGCGAGAGCGTGCCCGCCCAGACCCTGCTGCCAGGGCGGCTCGTGCGCCGCGCCTCCATCTGAGGCCCGGTCCGAGGGGGCGCGGGCCCGGCGGGCGGTGGACCGGGCCGGCCGGGTGGACCGGGGCGCTCGGGCGGGCCCGAGTCGGCGTCGGATCGCGGCAGGATCATGGCAGGATCGGGGCATGGCAACCCAGGACACCCAGGACTCGGCGGCCCCGCAGGCCGAGGCCGCCGACCGCCCGAGCATCGCCTTCCGCTCCGCCTACGACCAGGGGTTCGCGCGCGTCGCCGCCGTCACCCTGCCCGTCGTCCCCGGCGACCCGGGTGAGAACGCCGCCGCCATCATCGACCGGGCCCGGGCGCTCGGGGAGGACGGCGTCTGCCTCGCCGCCTTCCCCGAGTTGTGCCTGACCGGTTACGCCATCGACGACCTCCTCCATGCCGACGTCCTCCTCGATGAGACGCTCGCCGCCATCGAGACCATCCGGGCCGCGAGCGAGGACTTCCTCCCCGCGATCGTCATCGGGGCCCCGATCCGCGTGGGCAACCGCCTGTTCAACTGCGCCGTCGTCATCGCCGGAGGGGCCGTGCGCGGCGTTGCCCCCAAGTCCTACCTGCCCACCTACCGCGAGTTCTACGAGGCCCGGCACTTCGCCGCCGGCGACGCCCCCGAGGCCGACCAGCGCCGCGCGCGCCTGCGGGGAGTGCGGGGGCCCGGGGGCCTGGGGGGCGTGGGAACCGCTGACGCGACCGTGCCCTTCGGCCCTCACCTGCTCTTCGACGTCGTCGACGTCCCCGGCCTCACTTTCCACGTGGAGGTCTGTGAGGACATGTGGGTGCCCGTCCCGCCGTCGTCCGTGGCCGCGCTCGCGGGCGCCACGGTGCTGCTCAACATCTCCTCCTCGCCGATCACCGTCGGCCGCGCCGAGGACCGCCACCTCCTGGCGCGCGCCTCCTCGGCCCGGGGCTTGGCCGCCTACGTCTACGCGGCCGCCGGGCAGGGTGAGTCGAGCACGGACCTGGCCTGGGACGGTCAGACCATGATCTACGAGAACGGCGAGTTGCTCGGCTCCTCCGAGCGCTTCCCGGACGGGCCGCGCGCCACCATCGCCGACGTCGATATCGAGGGGATGCGCGCCGAGCGCCTGCGCCAGGGGACCTTCGAGGACAACGCCCGCACCCTAGCGCGCGCCGCCGGTGGCGCGCACGCCCCGGGTCCCGCCTCCTTCGCCAACCCGCGGGCCTTCGAGCGCATCGAGATCCCCGCCGCTGACCTGCGCGCGCCTCGGACGGATATCGGGCTGCGGCGGCGCGTGGACCGCTTCCCCTTCGTGCCCGACGACCCGGCGCGCCTGGCGCAGGACTGCTACGAGGCCTACTCCATCCAGGTCGAGGCGCTCATCCAGCGCCTGCGCGCCATCGGCAACCCCAGGATCGTCATCGGCGTCTCGGGGGGGCTGGACTCCACCCAGGCACTCATCGTGGCCGCCCGCGCCATGGACCGCCTGGGCCGCCCCCGCTCCGACATCCTGGCCTACACGATGCCCGGCTTCGCCACGAGCGCCACCACCCGCCGCAACGCCGAGGACCTCGCCGTCGGGCTCGGCTGCTCCTTCTCCGAGCTCGACATCCGCCCCACCGCCACGCAGATGCTCACTGAGATGGGGCACCCCTACGGGCGCGGCGAGCGCGGCCCCGAGGTCTACGACGTCACCTTTGAGAACGTCCAGGCAGGACTGCGCACCGACTTCCTGTTCCGCATCGCCAACGCCCGTGGCGGGATCGTGCTGGGCACGGGGGACCTCTCCGAGCTGGCGCTGGGCTGGTGCACCTTCGGCGTGGGCGACCACATGGCCCACTACGGGGTGAACGCGGGGATCCCCAAGACCCTCATCCAGCACCTCATCCGCTGGGTGGTGGCCGAGCGGATCTTCGACGACGCCGTCGGGCGCACGCTGCTGTCCATCCTCGACACCGAGATCAGCCCCGAGCTGGTGCCCGGCAGTCAGGACGAGCCCATGCAGTCCACCCAATCGCGGATCGGCCCCTACGCCCTCCAGGACTTCACCCTGTGGCATGTGCTGCGCAGGGGCTCGCGCCCTAGCCGGATCGCCTTCCTGGCGGAGAAGGCGTGGTCCAACGCCTCCGAGGGCGATTGGCCGCAGGGCCTGCCCGAGGCGGATCGGGTCGCCTACGCGCTGCCGGAGATCCGGCGCTGGGAGCTGCTGTTCCTCAAGCGCTTCTTCGCCAACCAGTTCAAGCGCTCGACCCTGCCCAACGGCCCGAAAGTCGTTGCCGGGGGGTCGCTGTCCCCCCGCGGGGACTGGCGCATGCCCTCCGACGCGAGCGGTGCCGCCTGGATCGCCGAGCTCGAACGCAACGTCCCCCAGTCCTAGTCCTCCGCCCGCCGCTCTCGCCGAGACCGGCCCCTGCGACCGGTCTCGTCGCTGTTTTCGACCGGTCTCGTTGCTGTTTTCGACCGGTCTCGGCAAGGAGGGGGAGGGGAGGGCGGTCGGATCGACGCATATGTGACCAAGATCATGGTTAGCGTCCGAGTTAGCGATCGTCTCGTGTGAGCCATGCGATATCTACGGCGTGGCGGGCGTCTCATTGCTAACGCTTGGGGAGGCGCGTTGCTAACGCCCGTTATCTCCGGTATCACCGGGGCGCATCGAGCTCTATTGGCTTGTGAGAGCGCCTATCGTCCCTGTCGCCACATCGTTTGCCGGCGTCGGGCTCGCTCGCCGTCGGCCCGACTGGAAGGCGGTTATCCGTGGTATCCGTGATCATCGCTGCTCATGGGCGCATGGCGGAGGGGCTGCTCGGCTCCTCCACCATGATCGTCGGCCCGAGCCACGACGTCGTCGCCGTCACCTTCGAGCAATCGGAGGGGCCTGACGACCTCCTCGCCAAGTACGCGGCGGCCGTTGAGGCCTCGCCGTCCGAGCAGCACCTCATCCTGTGCGACCTCTTCGGCGGGAGCCCCTACAACGCCGCGGCGCGCTTCGCGGCGGCGCGCCCCGACGCCGACGTCGTCTCCGGCGCCAATCTGCCCATGCTCGTCGAGGTCCTCGCCCGCCGCATGGCCGGCGCGGACCTGCCCGAGCTCGTCGAGGTCGCCCGCACCGCCGGCCAGGCCGGCATCAAAATCCTCTCCGAGGAGTACACCCCCAACACCTTCACCACCTCTGACGACGAAGGAGACGAGCTCTGATGGACATCAAGCTCCTGCGTATCGATTCCCGCCTGGTTCACGGACAGGTCGCCAACAACTGGGCGGGCTCCCTGGGCGCCGAGGCCATCCTTGCGGTCTCGGACAGCGCCGCCAATGACGAGCTGCGGAAGTCCCTCCTCCTTCAAACCGGCGGCGGCAAGGTCAAGGTCCACGTCCTGGGTGTGGAGAAGGCGGCGCGGGTCTACAAGAACCCCAAGTACGCCGCTCTCAAGGCCATCATCGTCGTCGAGACGCCCGCGGACATCGTGAGGCTCCTCGACCTCGGGATCGAGGCCAGCGAGGTCAACGTGGGCGGCATGACCTTCAAGCAGGGGACCTCACAGGTGTCCCAGGCCGTCTACGCCTCCCCCGAGGACGTCGCCGCCTTCATCGAGATCGACTCCCGGGGCATCCCCCAGTACATCCAGCAGGTCCCCTCCACGGGTCGTTCCGACCTCATGCCCACCCTCAAGTCGAAGGGGCTGGCGTAGGGCCGGCCTCGCGCTGAGCCCACGCGAAAGGTTCTCCCATGCATGACATCTCCACAATCCAGATCATCCTGGTCACCATCGTCGCCTTCATCGCGGGGCTGGGGAGCGTCCTCGACGAGCGCCAGTTCCACCGCCCCCTCGTCGCCTGCACCCTGACCGGACTCGCCCTGGGCCAGCCCACCGTCGGCATCGTCGTCGGGGGCACCCTGGAGCTGATCGCGCTGGGCTGGCTGAACGTCGGCGCCGCCATGGCCCCCGACGCGGCCATGGCCTCGACCATCTCCACCGTCATCGCCGTCGCCTCCATGAACGGCGCCGGTGGCACGAAGGCGGCCATCGATGCCGCTATCGGCGTCGCCGTCCCACTGGCCGTCGCCGGTCAGGCCCTGACGATCTTCGTGCGAACCATCGCCGTGTTCTTCGCCCACCAAGCCGATCGATACGCCAAGCAGGCCAACTACCGGGGCATCGTGGCCATGCACTTCACCGCCCTGGGCCTCCAGGGCCTGCGCGTGGCCATCCCCACCGCGATCGTCGCGGCGCTTGCCTCCGGCGACGCCGTCAACAAGGCGCTGGACGCCATCCCCGAGGTCATCACCAAGGGACTGGGAATCGCCGGTGGATTCATCGTCGTCGTCGGATACGCGATGGTCATCAACATGATGAAGGCCCGCAAACTCATGCCCTTCTTCTTCCTGGGCTTCGTCTTCGCCACCTTCGCCACGACGATCGCCGGCAAGGGCTCCGTCGCCGCCCCCCAGGGTGCCGGGGACATGGCGAACTGGGTCCTCCAGGTCATGCCGACCGGAGTGACGCTCGTGGGCCTGGGCATCGTGGGCGCCTGCCTCGCCGTCATCTACACCCAGCTCAACCCCGAGTTCGCCAAGCCGGCCCCCGCGCCCCAGGCAGTCCCCGCGCCCGCCGGTGGCGGCGCCTACGCGGACGATGACCTCGACGACGAGCTCGACTGAGTGAATGGAGAACATGATCATGACTTCCACCACGACCGCTGAGCGCTCCCTGACCAACAGGGACTTGCGGTCCATGTACTGGCGCTCGACGACGCTCCTGGGCTCCTTCAACTTCGAGCGCATGCAGGCGATGGGCTTCTGCTTCACCCTCATGCCCGTGATCAAGAAGGTCTACAAGGGCGACAAGGCCGCGCAGGCCGCCGCTCTCGAGCGCCACCTGGAGTTCTACAACACCCACCCGTGGGTGTCCTCCGTCGTCTTCGGCATCACCGCCGCCATGGAGGAGCAGCGCGCTAAGGGCGAGCCCATCGGCGACGACACCATCACCAACGTCAAGATCGGCCTCATGGGGCCGCTCGCCGGAGTTGGCGACCCCATCTTCTGGGGAACCGCCCGGCCCGTTCTGGCGGCCCTGGGCGCCTCGCTGGCGCTCGATGGCTCCATCGTGGGTCCCCTGCTGTTCTTCCTGGGCATCAACGTCCTGCGCGTGGCTACGCGCTGGTACGGGCTCAAGCTCGGCTACGAGCGGGGCACCGCGATGGTCACCGAGGTCGGCGGCGGCCAGCTCAAGAAGATCACCCAGATGGCCGCCGTCATGGGCCTGTTCGTCATGGGCGCCCTGGTCTCGAAGTGGACGACGATCAACTTCCCGGCCGTGGTCGCGTCGGTCGAAAACCGGGACACCGGCATCGTCACCGACACGACGCTGCAGATGATCCTCGATCAGCTGCTGCCGGGAGTGGCCGCGCTGGGACTGACCTTCCTGTGCATGTGGCTGCTCAACAAGAAGGTCAACGCGCTGTGGATCATCCTGGGCATGTTCGTCGTCGGCATCCTCGGCGCCTGGACGGGCCTCCTTGGCTGAGCCGGTGGGCGGCCCCATGCCCTAGGCTGCGAGGGGCGCGTGGAGCGCCGCTCCCGCGCCCCTCGCGCGCGCAGGCGCCGTCGCCCGCGCCAGGCCCGATTCGCCCTGAGTCCGCCAGCCCAGCCAGAAGCCCAACGGAGGGCCCATGCGACGCCTCATCGTCACCGACCTCGACTCCACCATCATCTTCAATCGCGCCGTGGCCCGGGCCGACCGCGAGGCCATGGAGCGCTGGCGAGCTGCCGGCAACCTGCTCGCCATCGACACCGGCAAATCCATCTTCGCCGCGCGCGGCGTCCTGGAGCCCGAAGGGGTGCGCTTCGACTACGGCGTCGTCTTCACCGGCGCCGTCCTCATCGATGGCGAGTACCGGGTCCTCGCGGCCCGCCACCTCCCCGACGGAGTCGCCCGCGCCATCGTCGAGGACACCGCCGGCCTACCCGGCGTGACCACCTACGCCACCACGATCACGCAGGACTACATCCTGGCCGACAACAACGGCGACACTTCCCCCATCCTCCAGGTCTTCGAGCCCATGAGCGCCGCGCTGATGAGTGAGCATCGCTTCATCGGGGTGCCGCTGCGCGTCACCGACGACTTCCTGCGCGAGCGCATCGAGATCGAGGCCGTCGAGCGCTGGGGGGCGGGCATCGAGTGCCACCGCAACCTGGAGTTCCTCGACATCGTGCCGACCGGATCCTCCAAGGGGGGCGGGCTCGCCGAGCTCCTCGCCGGCCCCCTGGCGCCCATCCGGGCCTCCGAGGGCCTTGAGGTGTGGACGCTCGGGGACTCCTACAACGACGTCTCCATGCACGCCCTCGCGGACCACCCCATCACCCTGCCCTGGGCCCCGCCCGAGGTGAGCCGGGCCTGCGAGCGCGTGGTCGGTTCCATGGCCGAGCTCATCGACGACCTCCTCGGCCAGGTCCCACCGGTCCTCTGAGGTGAGATAGCCGTAATCACCTTGGTATTCTGACCGCATGACGCGCCGCCTCAACACCCTGCTCACCAGCACGGTCCCCCGGGCCGCTGCGGCGGCGCTCCTCGCCGTCGTCGGACTGGCCGGATGCGCTGAGTCCACGCCCGCCGCCGCCCCCAGCACCGCGGCCACGGCGGCACCCGCCGGCGCCGAGCAGCCCGGCGCGGGGCTACCCACCGAGCTGCGCACCGCCACCACGACCCCCGCCCCGCTCGCTGCCGTCACCGCTTCCGCGCAGTGCGCGGCGATGGACGGCGTCGTCGGGAGGGCCCTGGCCGAGACCCCCGAGGGGCAGCGCTACACGGCGCTCGCCGACTCGAAGGACCCCGTGGCCAAGCAGAAAGCCTGGGAGTCCTTCGCCGGAGTGCTCGCGTCGAGCCACCGGGGCCAGCTGGCCGACGCCGCCGGCTCCGACCCGACGGCCACCGCCGCCCTGACCTCCCTGGACGCCTACGTGAGCGTGGCCGGCAGGCTCTCGGGCGGCGAGATCTCCGAGTATGCGGACGCCGCCCAGGCCGAGGACGACATCAAGTCCGGGCGGACCCCGACGCCCAACCCCGAGTACCAGGCCGCCGCCGAATCCCGCGCGCAGGCGCAGATCGCCCTCACCGGCTGCCTATCGACCTGGCCGGTAGTCTTCTGACCCCGCCCCACGCTCCTCCCAGGCCCCGCCCTGAGACGAAACCCGCCCAACTCCACAGCCGGCGCGATGAAGCGCCCCTCCCCACGAGAGAAGAACCCATGCACTGGACACGGAGCGCCGCCCGCCGACTCGCGGCCGCGGGCCTCGCCGCCGCCCTCGCCCTTCCCCTCGCCGCGCAGGCGAGCGCGGTCGATGACCCGGGGGCGACGCCATCCCCGAGCGCCCCGGCGTCGACCACCGGTCCGGGCGCCGGGAACCGCCTGGGCCCCGCGCCCTCGGAGGGCCGGCCCGACGCGGGCGCAACGCCGTCGGCGATCGATCCTGGGGCGGCCGGGCCCGCGGCCGTGGCCCCTCGGCCGGAGGAGCCTCAGGCCGCCGCCGTGCCCGCCATCGCCCCGTCCTCCGTCAACCCCGCCGGCGCATGGGTCAAGGCCGACTGGCGCTGGTGGTGGAGGAACCCCGACGGCACCTTCCCCCGCTCCCAGTGCGCCCCCATCGACTACGCTATCTACTGCTTCGACGCCGAGGGCTACATGCGCACCGGCTGGTGGAAGGACGACGCCGGCTGGCACTACAACCGCGACTCCGGCACCCAGTACACCGGCTGGCTCAAGGATCGCGGGCACTGGTACTACCTCGACCCCTCCAGTGGTGTCATGAGCACGGGCAGCCTCACCGTGGACGGGGCGCGCTACTACCTCGCCGCCGACGGCGCCATGGCGCTCGGATGGATCAAGCACGCCGATGGCTGGCGCTACTACACCCCCTCTACCGGAGCCATGGCCACCGGGTGGCTCGGCCTGGACGAGTGGTATTACATGGACCCCTCCAGTGGCATCATGGCCACCGGCAGCCGGAGCATCGATGGCAAGACCTACTGGTTCTACGACTCCGGGGCCTGGTGGGCCTACTGGGCGCCGTCGTGGTTCCTCCAGCCCACCAAGACCATCACCCCGCTCAACGGCGCCAGCAATTACCTCACCATCGGGATGAACGGCGTCAAGGTGAGGATCGTGCAGCAGTCCCTGGGCCTGTGGAGCCCCTCGAAGCTCGCCTCGGTGGACGACGCCCTCATGTCCGCCGTCGCCAACTTCCAGAGCCGTGCCGGGCTGCCGGCCACCGGCGTCGTCGACAAGGCCACCTGGGACGCCCTGGGAACCGGCTACGACTGGTTCGCCATTGAGGACCACCACGCCACCCCCATCCGCCTAAGCGCCACCCGCTCCGAGCGCATCGAGGCGATGATCGGCTACGCGCAAGACCAGATCGGATCGAGCTACACCTGGGGCGGGGCCGGCCCCTACGGCCTCGGCTACGACTGCTCCGGCCTGGTCCTCCAGTCCCTCTACGCCGGCGGCCTCGACCCCCAGCCCATCAACACCCACCGGCACGCCTGGCCGGACTACCGCACCTCGCAGGAACTCTTCCGCCACCCCAGGATGCAGCACGTCCCGCTGTCCCAGCGCCAGCGCGGCGACCTCATCTTCTACGTCGACGGCTCGGGCACGATCACGCATGTGGCCATCTACCTCGGCGGCGACCAGGTGGTCCACACCGACTGGATGGGACGGCCCGCGCGCATCCAGCACATCACCGTCGGCTACGGCTGGAGCGGCATGGTCGGCGAGGTCGTGCGCCCCTTCCCGGAGAACTGATCCGGGGATCTGAGCGGCGAGCCCCGCCCTTCCGCTCGTTGGAGCGATGAGGCGCCCCCGCCCTGGAACGGGGCGGGGGCGCCTCTGGAGCGGGATCCGCCGGTGCCGGGGCGCGATCTTCAGAGGGCTCAGTTCTTGGGGGCGCTGTGGCGGTAGACGTTCGTTTCGCGCAGCTCGAAGCCGCAGCGCTGGTACAGCCGGTTGGCCGCCTCGCGGGACGGGCGCGAGGTGAGGTCGACGGTGCGCGCCCCCAGCTCCCGGGCGTGTGCGACCGCCGCCTCGACGAGTTGCCTGCCGGCGCCCTGGCCGCGCGCCTCAGCGTCGACGACGACGTCCTCCACCCAGGCCCGCAGGCCCGTGGGGATCGTGAAAGTCGCCAGCGTCAGCATGCCCAGGATCGGGGCGGGGGCGCCGTCGGCGGGGGAGTCCGGGCGGAAGACGAAGAGATAGACGCCGTCCTGCGCGAGGAGCGCCTCGCACTGCTCGGCGGTGAGGGCGGGGGCGCTGCGGGAGAGCTGGGGGATGAGGCGCTCCATCGCCTCGACGAGCTCGGGTCCGGCCTGGGTGACGATCTCGGTGGCCATCGTGGTGCCTCTCTGCGTGACTGCCGCGGGACGCGCGCCGTCTGAGGGTCGGCGCGTTTGCCCTGAGCCTAGCCGTGATGGGCCGGGGCGCGGGCGGTCCGGGAGCGCGGCGTCGGCATCGGGGGTAGTCTCGGGGAGCCCAGCGCGGCACCGTTGGGACGAGCACTCGGCCGGAGGAGGCCCCGCCATGACTGAGCACACCGAGTTGACCCGGACAGCGGGCCGGAGCGAGTCGGCCGGGGACGGCGCGCCGCCCGCCCCGGAGCGCGTCTTCGAGGCCGACGAGATCTTCTTCTCCACCACCGACGCGGCCGGTCGCATCCGCCGCGCCAACTCGATCTTCATGAGGCTGTCCGGCTACCCGCGCGGGGCGCTCGTGGGCCGGGCCCACAACGTGGTGCGCCACGCCGTCATGCCCGCCGGGCTCTTCCGCGGGGTGTGGGAGGACATCGAGGCCGGCCACGCCGCCAGCGCCTACATCACCAACCGATCCTCCGACGGCGGGCACTACCGGGTATTCGCCACCATCGTCCCCTCGGGAAGCGGCTACCTGTCCATCCGCACCCTCCCCCAGCTCACCGAGCAGCGCGACGCCTTCGAGCGGGCCTTCGAGCGGGTGCGGGAGGTCGAGGCGGCCTCAGCCGCCGGCGGCTCGACCCGGCGGGAGGTCGCCGCCGCCGGGCAGGCGGCGCTGAGCCGCGAGCTGGAGGCGCTGGGGTACGAGTCGACGGTCGACTTCACCCGGCAGGCCGTGGCCTCCGAGGTGGCCGCGCTCGTGGCCGCCGGGGTCGGCATCCCGAGCGCGGAGGGGGCTGAGGGGCCGGTGGCCCGCGTGCTGGCGGAGATGCAGGCGATCGAGGAGGCCACCAGTGGGCACCTCGCCCTCCTCGACGAGCTTGCCCGCCTCGTGCGCCTCCTGGAGCGCCGCGCCACCGACATCCAGGCGCTCTCGACGAGGCTGGCCGAGCTGCGCGCCGCCCTGCGTGCCACGCGCGACGAGGTCGCGCGCCTCGACGCGTTGCGGCCCGATGCGGGCGGGGATGCCAGCGCCATCGGTGCGGGCGCTGGTGCCGCGGGCTTCGAGGA
Source organism: Actinomyces sp. zg296 (assembly GCF_009829695.1). Lineage (NCBI taxonomy): Bacteria > Bacillati > Actinomycetota > Actinomycetes > Actinomycetales > Actinomycetaceae > Actinomyces > Actinomyces sp. zg296. The sequence continues at coordinate 70,661 of NZ_VWPG01000001.1, read as the reverse complement.
GCGCTACCGGAGGGTCGACGCCCTCGTCCTGGAATGCGCCGAGGAACTGCGGCCCCTGGCCGGGCAGGTCTCCGAGCTGCGCGGCGATGCCTACTCCGTGCGCTTCGCCATCGCCCTCATGCGCCTGCACAACCTCGCCTCGGGGTTCTTCGCGGCCCAGATCCTCGCCGGGGATGACGACGTGGCTGAGAACGACGCCGTCGGCTCCCTCGAGGAGTTGACGAGCGCCCTGAGCGAGGGCATCACGCGGCTCACCGATCACCGGGCCCTGCTGGAGGCCCGGCGAGAGCTCGTCGGTGGGGAGCTCGACGCCGTCGCCGAGGAACTCACGGCCACGCGAGGCCCACTTACCGAACTCCTGGCCGAGGCCGCCGCGGCGAGCGTCGGGGAGAGCGAGGTTGTGCGGAGGGCCGCCTCGCTCTGCGAGGACGGCTTCCCCGAGGCGCGCGACCTGGCGGATCTGGCCGGTGCCATCCGTGATCTGGAGATCCCCATGCTGGCCGCCGAGATCCAGGAGCGCATCACCGCCGTGCGGCGCGCCCTGGCTGAGTTGCGCTGAGTTGCGTCGGGTTGCCCCGAGCCGTGCTGAGCCGTGCGGAGCGTTCCGCGCTGAGCCGTGCGGCGCGTTCCGCGCTGACAGGAGCCGAAATCACCGACCGGTGCGGGTAGGACGCACCGCTCGGCGCGGATGGCACCGCTGGGTGGAGGCGGCACCGCTCGGTTCGGCCGCGCTGGGCCCTGGCCCTTCTTGAGCAGCACTGGTGAGGAGTGCCGCCAGGGTCACGCGCGCAACGGCCATGGCGCGGGCATCTGTTCCAGACCGGCTCTGACCAGGCGCTCGATCATCGCCGCGCCGTCGTGATACCAGGCGTCGGCCCAGCGCCACCGCCGCACCTTGACGCCGTACAGGTCCTCGAGGTCGTTCTGCCGGTCCTTCTCATCGAGCAGCACCGCCCGCGGGTCCTTCCCGAAGGATGCGGCGTCGTATTTGATCCTGCCGTCGTACTCGCCGACCAGGTTGATCTGGGCCCAGAAGAAGTCGACGCGGATCACCCGGCCACCGACGTCCAGCACGTACTGCAGGACCGGCCGCGGCAAGCGCCCCTGCCATTGACGCACCCGCGACACGGACTCGCCCGGCGACTCGGAGCGCTTATCGGCCAGGCCGAGGGCGGTCCGCGCGGTCCGCACTCCCCGGCTGCCGGCCGGCAGCCGCTCCAGCGCCTCTTGGATCTCCTCCCAGACGCACAGCTCCTCATGGAGGGCGGCATCCATCGCGCACACGCCCGGGATGAGACCGCCCCAGCGAGCGATGTCGATGACGGTGTCCGCGACCGACGACAGGAGGAGGCCCTGGTTCTCCGAGATGCCCGTCAGCCCCTCCCTATGGCGGCGGTGAAGCAGCGTGGTCGCGCTCCGCTGGCCGGACACGCGCAGCGCTTCCACTCGGCCCAGGCGCATCCCGACGATCGGCAGGCCGTAGGCGACCGCGGCCGAGGCCCCGATCAGGATCGTGCCCTGCTCGATGCGCCGCACCGCCTCGATGAGAACCTCGTGGCGCTCTCGCGGCGCCATCGTCCCCCAGGAGGCCGCCTCCGTGTAGATCCCCGAGGCGATCCGTATCAGGCCATCGATCCGCTCGGGGTGCCGGGGACCGTTGTCCAGTGTCGCCGTCTCCTTGGCGATCACGATGACCGGCGCTGGTGGGGAAGTGAGCCGGGCGGGTCCCGGTTGGGCTGCGTTCATGGAGTCGAGCGTGCGGCGTCTTCCGCGGCTCTTGGGTATCCCTTCCCCAGAAGCGGGCCTTGAGTGTGCGCGGCGCTCCCTGTGGTTCCCGATCCGCCGTGACCGTTGCCGCGCATTGGTGGGAGGTCTCTATGAGATCGGGCGGATGCCGGTGGGACGGCGTGGATCGCGATGCCGACTGGCGCGTTTCGCACTGACAGGAGCCGAAATCACCGACCGGTGCGGGCAGGACGCACCTCTCGGTGTGGGCCGCACCTCTCGGTGTGGATGGCACCTCTGGGTGTGGGTGGCGGTGCTGGGCGCGGGTGCGCGGGTGGCACCTCTCAGCGCGGATGGGCCGCCTTAGCGCGCGAGCTCGACGAGCACCTCGGCGTGCGAGGTGTGCGGGAACATGTCGAATAGGCGCGCGCGGCGGGCGCGCAGCGACGGCATCCTTTCCAGATCGACGGCCAGCGTCGCCGGATTGCATGAGGAGTACAGCACCCGCTCCACCCCCGAGGCCTCGATCCGCCCCGCTAGCTCCTCCCCGATCCCGCGCCTCGGCGGGTTGACGACGAGAAGATCCGGAAGGCCGCCGAGTTCACGCGCTGCCGAGGGATCGAGCACGCGGGCATCGCCAGCCTCGAACCGGACCCGATCAGCGGGCAGTCCCGCCAGCGCCGCCGAGGCCCGTGCCCCGTCGATCGCCGACGACGAGATCTCCACCCCGAGCACGCTTGGCCCGGGATCCCCTCCCTGACTCGCAGCCCCCGCGAGCGCCAGCGCGAAACCGCCCACTCCGCAGAACAGGTCCCATATTCGCCGCGCCGGCGCCGCGCCATCGGGGGAGTCTCCCGCCCAGTCGCGGGCCGTCGCGTACAACGCCTCAGCAACGGCGGTATTCGTCTGGAAGAAGGAGCGCGTCGGCAGATAGAGCGCCAGCTCGCGCGGAGCGGATGCCGTCGCCCCTCCCGGGGCCGTCCGTGCCCCGTCTGGCAGTGACAGGCGCATGAGAAGGCTGTCCTCCTCGGTGAGCACGATCTCCTCATCCCCCTCCAGGATGGCCTGGTGGATGGGCTGGATATTCGCGCTGGCCACGGCGAGCGTTGGCAGGAGGCCCCGCAGGCGCGCCAGTCCGTCGCGCAGCCTCCCCACCAGGCGTCGGCTGCGCAGGACGAAGCGGACCATGAGGTCGCCGTCAGGGGAGGCGGTGACGAGGAGGTGCTTGAGCTCGCCGCGCCGGCTCAGGATGGAGTAGGGCTCCAGGCCCGCCCAACTGATGAAGCCCGCGAGCACCGGCAGGGCCTCCTCGATCGCCGGCGCATGGAGAGGGCAGGAGCGCAGGTCGACGGCGCCGCCCCAGCGATCCGCCAGGCCCAGGATCGGCGCGTCCACCGTCCCGCTGACCGCCATCTTCGCCTTGTTGCGGAAGCGCGAGGGCTCGCTCATGGCCGGGGCGGCCCAGGCGGTGTTGGGCACGCGCGCGCCCAGTCGCTGGGCGACGTCGCCCTGCTTGGTCGCCAGTTGATCGGGAAGTTCCATGCCCATCCGCGGGCAGGAGCGGCAGTCGCCCGAGTCGTGCAGCGCGCATGAGGCTCCCGACGGCGTCGCCGGCGCGGGCGGCGCGTCCGGGCCGAGGGCGCCGACGATACGGTCGACATGACGGTCGATGGGCACGCCCGAGGATATCCCGGTCGTCCGGGTCAGGGCTGGCGTCAGCGCCGGGGTCAATGCCGGCCCCGCCGCCCCGCCCGCCTATCCCGCCTCGCCCGCGCGCGGCACACTGCTCCCATGAGCCCATCCGACGCCACCCCCAGCTCCCCGCCCGCCACCTCTGCCCCCACCTCTGCCCCCCTCGTGCTCCCGCGCACCGGGATCGGCACTGACGTCCACGCCTTCGCCGCCGCCGACTCCGGCACGCCCTTGCGCCTGGCCTGCCTGGACTGGCCCGGTGAGATCGGGCTGGCGGGGCACTCCGATGGCGACGTCGTCGCCCACGCCTGCTGCGACGCCCTCTTCTCCGCCGCCGCCCTGGGCGATCTCGGCTCCAATTTCGGCACCGCCGAGCCGCAGTGGAAGGGCGCGGCGGGCAGCGCGCTCCTGGCCGAGGCGGCGCGGCGGGTGCGGGCCGCCGGCTTCGAGATCGGCAATATCGCCGTCCAACTTGTCGGCGAGCGCCCCCGAATCGCCCCCCGCATGGCCGAGGCCACCGCCGCGCTCAGCCGGGCCGCTGCCGCGCCCGTCCACTTCTCCGCCACCACCACCGACCACCTCGGTTTTCTTGGCCGGGCTGAGGGGCTGCTCGCCATCGCCACCGCCCTCGTCTACCCTGTCGACCCGTCCGCGCGCCCCTGACCCAGGTCCCCGCCCCGGGCCGCCCCGGCCCTCGACGCGCCCACCGGATAGGCTGCCCCCGTGAGCACCGAGACCACCGACGCCCCAGCACTGGCCCTGCGCCTGTACGACTCCGCCGCGCGTGACGTCGTTCCCCTGGCCCCCACCGTCACCCCCGGGGTGGTCGGCATCTACCTGTGCGGCGCCACCGTCCAGGGCTCCCCGCATATCGGCCACATGCGCTCCGGCATCGCCTTCGACGTGCTGCGCCGCTGGCTGGAGCGCTGCGGGCAGAAGGTCGTCCTCATCCGCAACGTCACCGACATCGACGACAAGATCCTGGCCAAGTCCGCCGCCGCCGAGCCACCGGTTCAGTGGTGGGCCTGGGCGCAGCGCTTCGAGCGCGAGTTCGACGCCGCCTACCGCGCCCTGGGCATCGCGCCGCCCACCTACGAGCCGCGCGCCACCGGCCACATCCCCGAGATGATCGACCTCATCTCCCGCCTCATCGACGCCGGTCACGCCTATGTCGGCTCGCCCGGCAACGTCTACTTCGATGTCGCCTCCCTGCCCGACTACGGCTCGTTGACCAACCAGCGCCCTGAGGACCTGGCCACCACAGAGGATGAGGCCCAGATCGACGCCGACGTCGAGGCGGACAAGCGCTCCCCGCGCGACTTCGCCCTGTGGAAGGCCGCCAAGCCCGGCGAGCCCGACGACGCCGCCTGGGACACCCCCTGGGGGCGCGGCCGCCCCGGCTGGCACCTGGAGTGCTCCGCCATGAGCCGGCGCTACCTCGGCGACGAGTTCGACATCCACGGTGGCGGCATCGACCTGAGGTTCCCCCACCATGAGAATGAGCAGGCCCAGTCCCACGGCGCCGGCTGGGGCTTCGCCCGCCACTGGGTCCACAACGCCTGGGTGACCGTCAAGGGCGAGAAGATGAGCAAGTCCCTGGGCAACTCGCTGGTCGTGGCCGAGTTGCTCAAGGCCTACCCCGCCCCCGTGCTGCGCCTGGCGCTGGGCGCCGTCCACCACCGCTCCACGGTCGAGTTCTCCGAGGAGACCCTCGCCGACGCCGCCGCCCTGTGGGAGCGACTGGCCGGCGCGATCACCCGCGCGCTCGAGCTCGTCCTCGGCGAGGCGGCCGGCCCGGCCGGCTCCGTGGACGCCCCCGCCCTTGAGTTGCGCTCGCGGCCCCTGCCCGGCGAGTTCACCGCGGCCATGGATGAGGACCTCAACCTCGCCGGGGCCATGGCCTGCGTCCACGCCGCCCTCAAGGCCCTCAACGCCGCGCTCGCCGCCCCCACCCCCGAGCCGACGGCAGTCGCCGCCGCGGCCCTCGACCTGCGCGCCATGCTCGACGTCCTCGGCCTCGACCCCCTCTCCGAGCCCTGGCGGGCGGGCACGCTCGGCAGTGCCGGGGCAGACGGCTCCGACGCCGCCATGGGCGCCCTCGACCACCTCGTGACCGCGCTCCTCGACGAGCGCTCCGCCGCGCGCGCCGCCAAGGACTGGGCCCGCGCCGACGCCCTGCGCGATCAGCTCGCGGCGGCCGGCGTCGTCGTCGAGGACTCCGCGGGCGGCGCCCGCTGGCACCTCGCGTGACCACCGCCTGAACCATCCCGGCCCGGGCGCGGATCACCGCCCGCGCCGCAACCCCACGAAACGTAAGACAGGAGGGCACGCGATGCCCGGCAACGAGCAGTACCCCGGCCCCCGGCGCCGCCCCGGATCCAAGAAGGGCCCCACAAAGGGCTCGGGCGGAAATCGCCGACAGGGCCTGGAGGGCAAGGGCCCCACGCCCAAGGCCGAGAACCGCGTCGGCCACCCCAAGGCGCTCGCCAAGGCCCGCGCCGAGGCCCGCGCCTCCGGGGCCAATCAGCGGGTCAACCAGATGGAGCGCCTCAAGAGGGGCTTCCGCGTGCCCGAGGGATTCGAGATCGTCTGCGGTCGCAACGCCGTGGCCGAGGCCGCCCGCGCGGGCGTGCCCATCAGCCGGGTCTTCATGGCCGTCTCGGCCTCCTCCGATGACCGGCTCGGCGCCGTCGTGCGTCGCGCGGCGCTGCTGGGCGCCCCCGTCCTGGAGACCACCCGCCTCGACCTCGACGCCCTCACCGACCGCGCCGCCCACCAGGGGGTGGCCATTGAGGTCCCCGCCTACGAGTACACCACCGCCGCTGACCTCCTCGACCGCGCCCGCTCGCTCGGTCGCACGCCCCTGCTCGTCGCCCTCGACCAGGTCACCGACCCCCACAACCTGGGGGCAGTCCTGCGCTCGGCCGGGGCTTTCGGGGCCGACGGCGTGATCATCCCCGAGCGCCGCAGCGCCGGGGTCACCGCCACCGCCTGGAAGGTGTCCGCCGGCGCGGCCGCCCGCGTGCGCGTGGCCCGCGAGACCAACCTGGTGCGGGCCCTGCGGGAACTGAAGAAGGAGGGGTGCTTCGTCGTCGGGCTCGACGGCGGGGGCGACACCCCGGTGGGGGGGCTCTCCCTGGCCGATGCCCCCCTCGTCGTCGTCACTGGCGCCGAGGGCTCGGGGCTATCCAGACTCGTGCGCGAGACCTGCGACGTCATCGCCTCCATCCCGATCTCCACGAGCGTGGAGTCCCTCAACGCCGCCGTGGCCACGGGTATCACCCTGTACGAGGTGGACCGCCTGCGCCGCGCGGCGGCCGAGGGCTGAGTGGGCGGCTCGGGGCTCACCATCCCTGGCTGATCGCGGCCGGGCGCCGCGACCGGGCGCCGCGACCGGGCGTCGCGACCGGGCTCAGGCGCGGCGCCCCTGGCGCGGGCCCTGGAGCCGCCCTCATTCACACGCGGGCCGTATTACTGCCACAATGGGCCGCAGCCAACCTCGAGGAGACCGCCATGGCACAGGACGCATCGCAGCGCTGGAACCGCACGGAGGGCGTCGTCATCGCCCCCGGCACAGCGCCCCAGGAAGTGGCCGAGCGCCTGGACTCCGAGCGCGTCGTCGCGCGCCTCGAGTGGTACCCGAGCACCCCCCACCTGCTGTCCATCACCCTGCTCGCCGACGCCGAGGCGCGGGTCGCCGTCACCCCGCCCAGTCGCGGCGGCGTCGTTCCCGGCATGGGGGTCAGCGAGCTGGCCGAGTCCCTCGCGCGCGCCTTCGGCGCCTCGGTGACGATCGGCCCCGCCTCCTTCAACGCGCTCCCCGCTGACACAGAGCTGCCCGGGCTCGCCCGCCATGGCACGCCGACGGCCCGCACCGTCATCGTCTCCCCGATCAGTGCTTATATGGTGCCCCTGCAGGCCACGCTCCTCGAGCGGCCGCTGGCGGTGGCCACTGTCCCGGAGATCGATCGGCGCATCGTCCTGCACTCCGGTGAGGGCCTGTCGCTCGGGATGTTCGGCTGGGACGAGGAGTCCCTGCCCGCGCTCGTCCTGACGGTAGACGAGGGCGACATGACCGTTCGCGCCGTGACCACCGGTGAGTCCGAGGATGACGCCGTCTTTTCTTGGGGCATGACCTCCCAGTACGTGTGGGGCGGGGTCGCCGAGCCCGGGCCCGCGCTGAGCGCCGTGGTGGACGGCCTCCTCACCGACGTCACGGACGCGTCGGCGATCACCGCCGCCGTCCCGGGAGCCGATGCAGAGGCCGTTGCCAAGGCCCTGGCCACCCCGGGCGCCGCGGGTCTGACCGCGATGATCAAGGCCCTGGGCCTGCCGGGCTGGGTGGACAGCGTGCTCTCCGGGGCGCTGGCGCCCGTGGAGGTACCGGGCGTCGTCGTCCATGAGCCCCGCGGCCTGGCCAATGCCGTGACCCGCTCCGTCGGTCTCATGGTGAGCGATCCGGGAACACCCGGCCAGGCGATCCGGCAGGCCTACGTGGAGACCGTCACGGAGAAGCCGTGGACGGTGCGAGCCGCGCTCGTGCTGGAGGGCGGGATCGGCGGGGCGCTGCTCGGGGCGGCGCTGCGCCGGCGCGGTGGGATCAACAAGGGGGTGGCGGCGGTGGGCGCGATGGTGCTCGTCGACGCGGTCCTCCAGGCCTCGCTGGCCTCCGTCGTGCGTCATCGCGAGCTGCGCCGTCGCGCGGACGAGGAGACGCGCCTCGTCGAGACCGAGCTCGTCTCCGACTAATCCGCCGAGACCGGTCGAAAATAGGAGCGAGACCGGTCGAAAACGGCGTCGAGACCGGTCGATATCAGGCACGAGACCGGTCCGCGGTGCGCAGGGTGGCGGCGCCCTTGGCGCACCGGAGCGGCCTGTGGATAACTGACCGGTCTCGCTCCTATTTTCGACCGGTCTCGCATATAGGGGGAGGTGATTACTCGCCCTTGAACTTCATGCCGGCGGTGAAGCCGAAGGGGTTGGCGCTGTAGGCCTCGGCCGTCTCCTCGTCGCGGGCCGCGAACTCGGCGTCGTCCTCGATGAGCGGCTCGTCGTCATCGGTGAAGATCGCCTCCATCTCCTGGCTGTCCCCGAGCGACAGGTAGGACTCCTCGTCCCAGTGCTGGGGAAGCACATTGGCGATGTAGTCCTGAGCGGCCTCATCGATGGATATATCCCGTCGCTGCGCCTCGGACATGTACCAGCGGTGCTCCAGCACCTCGTGGAAGATCTCCGCGCTCTGGAGTTTGCGGCGCAACTCGATCGGCACGGACTGGATGGTTGGCTCGAAGACCTCGGCGAGCCAGGCATGCGCCACTTGCTCGAGCGGCCGATCCCGCATCCCGCGGGTGACCCGGTAGGCCTCCAGATCGTTGAGCATGCGGCGCCCCTGGCGCTCCTGGACATCCAGTCCCGTCAGGCGCAGCAGGCGGCGGTGGTAGTAGCCGGCGTCGACCACCTTGGGCTGGATGACGAGGTGCTCCCCGGTCTCGTCCGTGCGCATGGTCAGCTCCCCGACGTCGAATCCCTGCTCGTTGAGCCGCTCGATGCGGAGGCGCACCCGCCAGCGCTCGCTCATGGAGAAGGACTCCTCACCGGTGAGGATCTCCCACAGATCGTGGTAGCGCTCCACGATCCGGTCCCCGACCTCGATCGTGTCGACGCTCGGCTCCAGGAGGGCTCCGGCCTGCAGGTCCATGAGCTCACCGATGATGTTGGTTCGGGCGACGTCGATGTCGTACAGGCGCTTGCCTTCCGTCAGGCCGCCCTCGGGGTAGAGTTCTCCCGTCTCGGCGTCCACGAGGTAGGCGGCGAAAGCTCCCGCGTCCCGTCGGAACAGCGTGTTCGACAGGGAGACGTCCCCCCAGTAGAAGCCCAGCAGATGGAGGCGCACGAGCAGCACGGCGAGGGCGTCGATGAGGCGCGTGGCCGTGTCGGGGCTCATGTATTGGCTGAACAGGGCTCGGTAGGGCAGGGAGTAGGACAGGTGCTCCGTGACGAGGGCCGAGTTCAGGCGCTCGCCGTCGGCGCTCATGCGGCCGGTGATGACTGCCGTCGGGGTGACGCAGGGGGCGCCCAGCCGCACGAGGTCGCGCAGCAGTTGGTACTCGCGGTGCGCCACCGCCTCGCCGATCTCCTTGACCGCGATGACGCGCTCGGAGAGGTTGACGAAGCGCACGACGTGCCGGGACAGGCCGCGCGGCAGGGCGGCGAGAACATCCTGGGGCCATTCCTCCAGGGGGAGCTCCCAGGGCAGGTCGAGGAGGGCCGGATCGATCGTCGCGGCCGAGATCTGCATGGACATGAGCATGCGACGATTCTTGCAGGAATCCCGTGCTGTCGGGCCGACCAAATGCCTGAGGGCATGACGCTGCCCGGGTGGTGAGCCGAGAGGCGGGCAGTTGGTCGAGGCGGGTGGGCGAGGCGGGCGGTGGGTGGCCGGTTGTGGTGGGTGGCCGGTTGTGGTGGGCGGTGCGGGGCCGATGGCAGCTGCCGTGGTGGTTGAGGGCGGCGTTGTCGGTGATGACCCGCACCGGGCTCGACGCCGTAGGCCTTGAGGAGGCCCCTGGCTGCCGGGGCGTCCCCGCCCGTCCCGGAGTTCACGCCCCGGCGCCCCGCGATAACAAGCGTTTTCGCCCTGACCGGTGCTTCTCGCACCCACTGGTGCGGAAATCACCGACTGGTGCGGGTAGGACGCTCCACTGGGTGCGGATGGCACCTGTGGGTGTGGATGGCGCCTGTGGGTGTGGGTTGGGGCGCTCCACTGGGTGTGGATGGCGCCTGTGGGTGTGGGTGGCTCCTGTGGGTGTGGGTTGGGGCGTGCCACTGGGTGTGGGTGGCTCCTGTGGGTGTGGGTTGGGGCGCGCCACTGGGTGTGGATGGCACCTGTGGGTGTGGATGGCGCCTGTGGGTGTGGGTTGGGGCGCTCCACTGGGTGTGGATGGCGCCCGTCGGTGCGGATGGCGCCACCCGACGGCGCACGACCGACAGCCGCGCCAGCGCTCTCCGCTGCGCCACGGCGGAGCCCCGCCCCCGCCGTGGCGGGAACGGGGCTCCGACGATGACCTGAGAGGGTCGTGGGGCTTGTGATCAAGCGGGCAGGCGCTCACCGGTGGCCGCGGAGAAGATGTGCTCCTGGCCGGGCTTGATGCGCACGTTGACCGTCTCGCCAGCGCCCGGAGCGGTGCGCGGGGGAACGCGGACGATGATCTGGCTGGAGTCCTCGCCGCTGCCGAGCTTGTCCTCCGAGCCCTCGGCGCCCACGAGCTCGCCGTAGATGTAGGCGTCGCTTCCGAGCTCCTCGACGAAGGACACGCGCACCGGGATCGAGTGCTCATCGGAGGCGGAGACCACCTCGAGGGACTCGGGGCGGAACCCGATGGTGATCTTGCCGCCGTCCTCTGGCTTGATGGCGTCGAGGGTGGCGCGGCTCAACTGGATCTTGGCGGAGCCGATGGAGGCGACATCGCCGTTGACGGTGAAGTGCCCCAGGTTCATCGCGGGGGAGCCGATGAAGCCGGCCACGAACTCATTGGCGGGCTTGTCGTACATCTCACGAGGGGTGCCGACCTGCTGGAGGAGGCCGTCCTTGAGGACGGCGATGCGGTCTCCCATGGTGAGGGCTTCGGTCTGGTCGTGGGTGACGTAGACCGTGGTGACGCCCAGCGAGCGCTGGAGGGAGGCGATCTGCGTGCGGGTCTGGACGCGGAGCTTGGCGTCCAGGTTGGACAGGGGCTCATCCATGAGGAAGACCTTGGGCTTGCGCACGATGGCGCGGCCCATGGCCACGCGCTGGCGCTGGCCGCCGGACAGGGCCTTGGGCTTGCGGTCGAGGTACTCGGTCAGGCCCAGGATCTTGGCGGCCTCGCGGACGCGCTTGTCGATCTCCTCCTTGGGGGTGCCGGCGATCTTCAGGGCGAAGCCCATGTTGTCATGCACGCTCATGTGCGGGTACAGGGCGTAGTTCTGGAAGACCATGGCGATGTCGCGGTCCTTGGGCTGGACATCGGTGACGTCCCGGTCGCCGATGAGGATGCGGCCGGAGTTGACGTCCTCCAGGCCGGCGAGCATGCGCAGCGACGTCGACTTCCCGCAGCCGGACGGGCCGACGAGGACGAGGAACTCGCCGTCGGCGATCTCGAGGTTGAGCTGGTCCACCGAGGGGCGGTCATTGCCCGGGTAGATGCGGGTGGCGTGATCAAAGGTCACGGTAGCCATGGAGTTATTCCCTTCACCGGCAGGTACGTGCCGGACGATCCGTGGTGGAGAGGTGCCGGGATGTGAGCGTTGACGGAGGATGACGGAGATCGGTCGAGCCGGGCAGCGCGTGGCGTCCTTGGCACGGTGCCGGGGCGGAAGCCCTCGACGGGAGACATAGTGTCATGGCGCACTCCCGAGCGCGACACCTGTCAGAATGAGACCTGGACAAACACCTGTGAACTACATCACATACTATGGTCGGTCCTGCTTGGCCGGTACCCTGGCCGCATGACGCAGCCGCCTGTCTCTCTTCCTCCGTCGATCAGCGGACTGCGGGCGGGCGCCACCGTCGGCGGCTATCGGCTCCTGCGGCGCCTTGGCGCCGGGGGCATGGGTGCGGTCTGGGAGGTGACCGATGAGGCCGGCGACCGCGTCGCCATGAAGATCCTCCATCCTCAGATCGCCGCCGACCCCATGGCGAGGCGCCGCCTCGATCGGGAGGCCCAGGTCCTGGCCAGGGTGCGGGACGCCCGCGTCGCCCGTATCCTCGACATCGAGACCGGCGACTCCGAGTCCGCTCACGGCATGACCTTCGTCATCACCGAGCTCGTCGAGGGCCCCACCCTCCAGCGCGAGGTCGACCGCGAGGGGGCCTACGACCTCGTCACCGACGCCCGTGACCTGTCCGATCTCGCCCATGGCCTGGTCGACGCCCTGCGTGCCGTGCATGACGCCGGAGTCATCCACAGGGACCTCAAGCCCTCCAATGTCATGCTCGGCGCCCAGGGCCCGGTCCTCATCGACTTCGGCATCGCCCAGGTTGCCGACGACGTCCGCCTCACCCAGACCGGCCAGGTCACCGGGACTCCCGGGTTCATCCCGCCCGAGATGCTCGACGGCGATGAGCCCTCCCCGGGGGTCGACTGGTACGCCTGCGCGGGTGTTCTCCTCTTCGCGGTCACCGGGCGCGCGCCTTTCGGCTCCGGCCCCTGGCAGGTGGTCTTCCGCCGTGTCTACGCCGGCACGCCCGAGCTCGGCGATCTTCCCGAGGAGTGCCCGGCCCTGGCGCGGGCCTTCCGCGCCGCCCTGGAGCCCAAGGTGGCGGACCGCCTCTCGATCGACGGGCTTCTCTCCGTCCTCGATGAGATCGCCGACAGCGGGGACGGCTCCCGGGCGCTCGCCGCGGTTCTTCCCGGGGCCGGTGGCGCCGCGCCGCTGCCATCCTCGGGAGCGTCGGACGGCGCCTACGGGGTGCCGCCGGCGAGCGGGCCGAGCCTGACGTCGGTCCAGCGGCCGGGGGGCAGCCCCACGATGACCCCTGCGGCCTCCGGCTACGGCGCCGCCCCGGGAGCCTATGGGAGGGTCCCCGCGCCGAGCCCCTTCGAGGGTGCCGCCCCCGATGCGCGGGCCGGCGGAACGGCGCTGCCCGTCTCCTACGCCCCGGGCTCCGGCGGGGCGGGACCCGGCGGGGCGTCTCCCATGAGCCGGCCCGCCTCGCCGCCCGCGCTGCCGACTCCTCCCTCCGGCGGGCCGGTCTCTCCGGCCGGAGGGTCGACCCCCGGCTGGGCCCCCGCCCAGGCCGCCCAGCCGATGCCGCCCGCGATCTCCCCCCAGGCCCAGGGGTCAGGGGCCCCGGGGACCCCCGGCCCGGCCGCGTCGGGCTGGGCGACCGGTCCCACCGACACCGGGCCGACGGGTGTGGGGACTGCCTCCGCCGGGGCGCTCGACCCCGCGAGCCACGAGGCCCGCCCCGCCTCGGTCGGGACCTCCGGAGTCGCGGATGCCCCGGCCGCGGCGCTGCCCGACTGGGCCCGCGAGCCCCAGCGCCGTCGCACGATGATCCTGTGCGTTGGCTTCCTCCTCGTCATGCTCGGCATGTGGGCGCCTGTCTGGGTGGCATTGGCCGCGTCCATTCTCGTGGTCATCGCCGGCGCCGTGGGCCGCGGGGATGACGACCGGCGCTGGCGCAGGCTTCACAAGGGGAGCGCGACGGCGGCCGACACCGCTCGCATGTGGGCCACGAGCCCGCTCTACCTGCTTCGCTCCGCCGGGGCGGCGCTGCCCGCGATCCTCCTGGCCGGCGTCGTCGCTGGCGGTCTCTACTTCTTGCTGCGGGATCCGATGGGCGCGGAGGTCGGCGTGGATCCGTCGTTCCTCGAGGATATGCGCCTGCGCCATCGCCGAGCCCTGCTCATGGCGGGCTGCGAGCTCGTTTTCCTGCTCATCGTGTGGTTTGTCCCCTGGGGCGCCTCCACTCGGCGCGGCGGCGCCAAGATCGTGTCCGCCTTCATGCCCGGTCGGCCGATCCGCGCGCTGTGGGCCGTCGTGCTCGTGTCTCTCGGCGTCGGGTGCCTCGTGCTGGAGGTGCTCATGCGCCTTCCGCCGGCGACCCTTAGCCCCCTCCAGTGAGGGCGGCGTCGTCGGTGATCGCCGCAGGACGCGGCGTGGGACTGGGGCGGGCCTCGCCGCTGGGGCCGCTTCCCCGGCGCCCCGTGACGGTCGCGGTTCGCGCCGCCCCTTCCAGAATAGTGAATTTTCAATTATTGTCTGTGCGAACCGTTGCGCTACGACATCCACGCAGATTCGGAGGAGCCGATCATGGCCTCGAATGATCCCCGCCCAACCAAGGCCGAGCGCCGGGAGGCCGCCCGTGTCAAGGCTCAGGCCCTGCGCGAGGAGCAGGCCCGCAAGTCCCACCGCGCTGCCCTCACGCGCCGCGCCCTCATCGGGACGGGTGCCGTCGCCGTCGTTGGTGGAGTCGCCGGGACGGTCTGGCACGCGAAGTCAGTTGAAGACGCCAAGAAGAACAGCCGCCTTCCCTCCGCTGTCCGCGAAGACGGCTCGTGGACCTACGGAAAGGATCTCGCGGTGGGCTCCTCCACCGCTGACGCCCCGGTCCTCGACGTCTACTTCGACTACGCCTGCCACTTCTGCGCCAACTTCGAGGTGGACCACTCCGAGGAGATGAAGAAGCTCGCCTCTGACGGCAAGATCACCCTCGCCCTCCACCCCGCGCAGTTCCTCAACCAGGACTGGACGAACATGGCCTACCACGCCATGGGCGCCGTTCTCGACAACGAGCCCGACAAGGCCCTCGACTACCACAACGCCCTTCTCGCCCGCTTCGGCGTCGCGTTCTCCAAGAAGGACAAGAGCCTGATCACCAAGACAGCCATCAACGAGGTCGCCTCTGAGGCGGGCCTGTCCTCGGACACCCGGAGCGCCATCAAGAAGGCGCTGAAGTACTCCGGCTATCAGAAGTGGATCGACGCCTCTACCAAGTCCTTCCAGGACGGCGGCTTCCGTGCCACCCCGACGATCCTCTACGACGGGAAGCAGGTCGACTTGAACCTGCTCCAGGCCAAGAACAGCCTGGCTGACTACGTCAACGGCCAGCAGAGCGGCGCAGCGCCCGCCACGCCGACCGCAGCGCCCGCCACGCCGACCGAGACCCCCGCCCCTGAGACGCCCGCCGCTTCGGATGAGCCCGCCCCCGAGGAGGGCGCCGCGACACCCGGCGCCTGAGAGCGTCCCGCGATCCTCGGCGCATGTGCCACACTTGCGCCCGGGCCTCGTGCCGAGGCCCGCACGCCGCGTTAGCTCAGTTGGTAGAGCAGCTGTCTTGTAAACAGCAGGTCGCCGGTTCGAACCCGGCACGCGGCTCCACGCCCATCGGCCGTCAGCGGCATGCGGATCGGGACGCGCGCCCCTCCCGCGTCGATGCGCGGGAGGGGCGCTATTCCGTGGGTCAGGCCCCCGCGCGCCGTTTGCCGACGATGTCGACGGCGACGGCGAGCAGGAGGACCAGCCCCTTGATGGCCTGCTGCCATGCGGAGTCGACCGCCATGATCGACAGTCCCATGTTGAGCACGCCCATGATGAGCGCTCCGATGATCGCCCCGGACACCCTGCCGATTCCCCCGGAGACCGCGGCGCCCCCGATATAGGCGGCCGCGATCGCATCCATCTCATACAGGTTGCCGGCCGTGGAGACCGCGGCCCCCGCGCGGGATGTGGTCACGATGGCTGCCAGTGAGGCGAGGAAGCCCATGTTGACGAACAGCAGGAAATCGACTTTGCGCACGTCGACCCCCGACAGGCGCGCGGCCTTGAGGTTGCCGCCCACGGCGTAGACGTGTCGGCCGAAGACCGTGCGCCCCATGATGAAGGAGTAGACCAGGATGACCAGGCCGACGATGACCAGCACGATCGGCGTGCCCCCGGCCGAGTAGGCGAGCAGTGCCGTGAGCGCCGCGATCGCGGCCGCGAAGACGCCCTCGCGCAGGAGGAAGGCGCTCAGGGGCTTGACGGGGCGGCCCGCGGTCACTGCGCGCCTTCGGGCCCGCGTCTGCGTCAGAACCAATCCGCCGATTGCCACGACGCCGATGAGGATCGTCACGCCGTCGTAGTCCTGGAAGTAGCCCAGCCAGGGCGGCAGGGAGCCATTCGCGATCGAAACGAAACTGGAGGGCATGCCGGAGACGGTGCGCTGGACCAGGACCACGGTCAGACCGCGGAAGATGAGCATGCCCGCCAGGGTGACGATGAAGGCGGGGATCTCCATGTAGGCGACCCAGAAGCCCTGCCAGCACCCCACGAGCATCCCGATGCCGACGGCGATGAGGACTACCACGATCCAGGGCAGGCCCTGGTTGACGATGAGCAGGCCGATGATGCCGCCGATGAATCCCACGAGGGAGCCGACGGACAGGTCGATATGGCGCCCGATGATGACCATGACCATGCCCACGGCCAGGATCATGACGTAGGCGTTCTGCTGGATGAGGCTGGCCACGTTGTTGGGTGACAGCAGGAGGCCGCCGGTGAGGACCTGGAAGAAGAGGATGATCGCGACCAGGGCCGCGAGGATGCCGTACTGGCGCAGGTTGCGCCCCAGGTATGCGTTGACGCCCTTCACTTCGCGCCGTCCTTTCCCGCTGATCGATCGCGGTCGTTTTTCTCGATGGTCATGAGCCGCATGAGGCTCTCCTGGTCCGCCTCGCCCCGTGGGAGCTGGCCGGTGATGCGCCCGTGGCTCATGGCGTAGATGCGGTCGCAGATGCCCAGTAGTTCGGGCAGCTCGGAGGAGATGACGAGGACCGCCTTGCCGGAGTCCGCCAGCTCGCCGATGATCTGGTAGATCTCGTACTTGGCGCCTACATCGATCCCGCGCGTGGGCTCATCGAGGATGAGGACATCGGGGTCGGTGAAGATCCACCTGGCCAGGACGACCTTCTGCTGGTTGCCCCCGGACAGGGAGCCGACCGGGGTCGACAGGGAGGCGGTCTTCGTCCGCAGTTCGTGGCGGTAGCGCTCGGCGATCTCGAGTTCGGCGCTTTCGTCGACGACGCCGCGACGAGATATCTTCCGCAGCGCCGCGGCGGTGGTGTTCGTCTTGACGTCCTGGATGAGGTTGAGCCCCAGCGCCTTGCGGTCCTCGCTGACGTAGGCCAGGCCCTCATCCATGGCCCGGGCAACCGAGGAGGTGGAGACCTCAACGCCGTCCTTGAGGACGGTGCCGGAGATACCCGTGCCGTAGGAGTGCCCGAACACGCTCATCGCTAGCTCGGTGCGCCCGGCGCCCATGAGGCCGGCTAGGCCCACGATCTCACCACGCCGCAGGCTCAGCGCCGCCCCGTCAACCACCTTGCGCGCGGTGTCGATGGGATGGTGGACCGTCCAGTCACGGATTTGGAGGATCTCCTGGCCGATGCTCGGCGCTCGCTCGGGGTAGCGGTTGTCGAGGGAGCGGCCCACCATGAGGCGGATGATCTCGTCCTCGGTGATCGCCCCGGGGCCGTGCAACGGGGCGGTCTGGATAGTCCGGCCATCGCGGATGATCGTCGTGCGGTCCGCGATGCGGGAGATCTCCCCGAGTTTGTGAGAGATCATGACCATGGAGATGCCGCGCTCGCGCAGGCCCCGCATGAGGCCGAGCAGGTGCTCGGAGTCCTCGTCGTTGAGCGCGGCTGTCGGCTCGTCGAGGATTAGCAGGCGCACGTCCTTGGACAGGGCCTTGGCGATCTCGACGAGTTGCTGGTGGCCGACGCCCAAGTCCGCCACTCGCGTCCGCGGCTGAATGTCGAGGCCGACCTCGGCCAGGAGGCGGGCCGCCTCGTCATTGGTGTCGTCCCAGTTGATGACGCCCCCGCGCTGCTTCTCATTGCCCATGAAGATGTTCTCAGCCACCGATAGGTAGGGGCTCAGCGCCAGCTCCTGGTGGATGATGACGATTCCCAGCGCCTCGGAGTCCCGCACGGAGCGGAACTCGCGGACCGCTCCGTCGTAGACGATGTCGCCGTCGTAGGTGCCGCGCGGCCACACCCCCGACAGGACATTCATGAGGGTGGACTTTCCCGCGCCGTTCTCCCCGCAGATCGCGTGGATCTCACCGCGCCGCACATCGAAGGTGACATCCTGGAGGGCGGTGAACCGCCCGAAGGACTTCGTGATGCCCCTCATCTGGAGGATAAGGCCGTCCGGGGCGCCGGCAATGGCGGGAGACGACGTCGATTCGGGGCTCATGACCGCTCCCCTTCCATGCGTCCGCACACCGGGCTCATAGCCCGATCTCCCCGGCGCTGTAATAACCGGAGTCGACGAGGACCTCCTTGACGTTGCCCGCATCGACGGTCACCGGCTCGAGCAGGTAGGCCGGGACCACCTTGACGCCGTTGTCATAGGAGTCGGTGTCGTTGACCTCGACCTGCTCGGACTTGATGATTTGGTCGACCATCGCCGCGCAGCGCTCGCCGAGCTTGCGCGTGTCCTTGAAGACGGTCATCGACTGCCGGCCCGCCACGATATTGGCGACATTGGCCTGATCGGCGTCCTGGCCGGTAAGCGCTGGCCAGTCGGTGGGCCCGTAGCCCGCGGAGTCCAGCGCCTGGGACACGCCCAGGGCGATGGCGTCATTGGGTGCCAGTACCGCTCCGACGCGGGTGGTGGCGCTGTAGAAGGAATTGAGGCGGTTCTCCATCTCCGCCTGGGCCGTGGTGTTGGACCAGGCCTGAATGCCGATGGACTGCCAGTCGTCGACGGACGCGGGCATCTTTCCCGAGGGGCACACGAGGGTACCGGCCTTGACGTAGGGGGCGAGCACATCCCAGGCCCCGGAGAAGAAGAAGCGCGCGTTGTTGTCGTCCGGGGACCCGGAGAAGGGCTCGATGTTGATCGGCCCCTTGGCGGACTCCAGGCCGAGCGCATTGACGAGGTACTTGCCCTGCAATGCGCCGACGTTGTAGTTGTCGAAGGTGACGTAGTAGTCCACGGCCTCGGTGTCGCGGATGAGGCGGTCGTAGGCGATGATCGTGATGCCGAGGTTGGCGGCGGACTGGAGGACCGGTGCCAGGGCCGAGCCGTCGATCGCGCCGACGACGATGACCTTCGGCGACTTGTTGATCATGGTTTGGAGCTGGGAGCTCTGCTGCTCGACCTTGTTGTCGGCGAACTGGAGCTCGACCTGGTATCCCAGGCCGGTCAGGAGCGTCTTGAGGTTCTCGCCGTCGCGGCTCCACCGCTCGAGGTTCTTGGTGGGCATCGACACGCCGACGAGGGCGCCCTGCCCTCCGGAGGACGAGCCGTAGTAATCGGCGGTGCGCTCGGCCGTGCACGCCGCGAGGGCGGTGGCGAGACTCGCGACCCCACCGGCCACGAACGACCTGCGGGTCAGGTTCGACATAGGGCCTCCTTGCCTGCTATGTGAGGGGCGGCCCGACAAGCCGCCTATTTGTTTCACCGTAGCACTTGAAGGATGACCTGTAAACAAGGGTGCCCTGCTTCCAATCGCCGGTGACAGTTCATCCTTAAGACAGAGGTATGGCAGTCAACGACGTCCTGAGGCAGGGCACCTGTTAATGGGGGCGCGGTCGGCGTCCCGGGGCGATGCGCGCTTCCATCGCCCGCGAGATCGGGGTGGATGGGGTTGTGGGGTCTCGGCTGTTCAGCTGTGGGTGAGGAGGAGCTGTGCGGCGGTGTGGTAGGCGGCGCGGATGCGTGGTTGGGGGGTGGCGGTGAGGCGCTCGGGGGCGCTGGGGGTCCAGGCGGGGGGCTGGTCGGTGTTGGTCAGAACCCAGGCGGCTTGTTTGGCGGCGCCGTCGGCGACGCGCTCGGCGGGGGCGGGCGCGTTGACCGGTACGCCCAGGATGGCGGGGGCCAGGGCTTTGGTGCAGGCCCATCTGGTCCCGCCGCCGGTGAGCGTGACCTCGTTGATGCCCACCCCCTGGGCGCGCACGGCGTCCAGGGCGTCGGCCATGAGGCACAGCAGGCCCTCGACGGCGGCGCGCGCGTAGTTGCCGGGCGTGAGGTTGGCCAGGGTCATGCCGGTCAGGATCCCGGTGGCCCCGGGCAGGTTGGGGGTGCGCTCGCCCTCCAGGTAGGGCACGTGCACCAGGCCGCCCGCGCCCTCGGCGGCCGCCAGGGCCAGGGCGTCGAACTCCTCGTAGGACACCCCCAGCACCGTCTTGGCGGCGTCCAGGACCCGGGCGCCGTTGAGGGTGCAGGCCAGTGGCAGGAAGGCCCCGGTGGCGTCGGCGAAGCCGGCCACCAGGCCGCTGGGGTCGTGGACGGGGGTGGTCGACACCGCCGCGACCACGCCGCTGGTGCCCAAGGACACGCTGGTCTGACCGGGGCCAAGGCCCAGGCCCAGGGCCGCCCCGGCGTTGTCCCCGCACCCCGGGCCCAGTACCAGGTGGGACAGGTCGCGTCCCAGGACATCGCGGCCGCCGGGGCCCGCGGCCTGGTGGGGCCCCAGCGCGCGCGGCAGGATGATCGCCTCGGCCTCCTTCTCGCTGATGCGCAGGGCCAGGGCCAGCAGGTCGCGCCGGTAGGCATTGGCCACCGGATCGAAGTAGCCCGTGCCCGAGGCGTCGGAGCGGTCCGTGACTAGGTCCTCCAAGCGCCCGGTGCCCCGCAGGCGCCAGGTCAGCCAGTCGTGCGGCAGGCACACGGCCGCGACGCGCGCGGCCGCCCCGGGCTCGTGGTCCGCCAGCCAGCGCAGCTTGGTGACGGTCAGCGAGGCCACCGGCACCGATCCCACCGCCCGGGCCCACGCCGCGCGCCCGGCCGCCTGGTCGCCCCCGCCCAGCTCGACGATGAGGTCGGCCGCGGCGCCGGCCGAGCGGGTGTCGTTCCACAGCAGGGCCGGGCGGATCACCTCGCCGTCCTCGTCCAGCACGACCATGCCGTGCTGCTGGCCGCCCACGCTCAGGGCCGCCACGTCATCAAGCCCCCCAACGGCGTCAACGGCCTCGCCCAGGGCCCGCCACCACTGATCGGGGTGGATCTCGGTGCCATCGGGATGAGAAGCCCGCCCGTCACGCACGAGGGCGCCGGTGGCGGCATCGCGGATGACGATCTTGCAGGACTGGGTCGAGGAGTCGACGCCGGCAACCAGGGTCGCGCTCATACGGGTGTTCCTTCCGCGCGGGGTGGGAGTGTGGACGAGGACGGCTGGGCCCGCCGTCGGGACCGAGCGCGTCAGGGACGGCGACGCCGGTGGGCGCCACCGCCCCTGACGCGCTCGGGTCGGCTGGATCTGACGGGAGTCCCGGATGATCAGCCGATCAGATGCATGACGGCCTTCTGGTAGAGGTCGACGAAGTGGTAGTCGCGGGCGGCGGCGGCCTCGGCGTCGAAGTCCTCATAGGCGGAGCGGTCGGCCAGGAAGTCCTCGATGGACTCGCCCTCGGCGAGGGTGGGCTCGCCGAGCTCGTAGACGCCGGAGAGCCTCAGGGCCTCCTGGACCCCGGCGTCGGCGCGGAAGGCCTTGGCCTTCTCGGCCAGCTGGAGCCACATCTCCATGTTCGCGGCGGCCGACTCCCACACGCCGTCCATGCCGTCGGTGCGCGAGGGCTTGTAGTCGAAGTGGATGGGCCCGTCGTAACGGGGCCCGCCCCCGGGGAAGCCGTTGACGAGGAGGTCGACGGTGAAGAAGGCGCTGAGCAGGTCGCCGTGGCCGAAGACGAGGTCCTGGTCGTACTTCAGGCCCTTCTGGCCGTTGAGGTCGATGTGGAATAGCTTGCCGGTATTGAGGGCCTGGGCCAGGGCGTGGGTGTAGTTCAGGCCCGCCATCTGCTCGTGGCCGACCTCGGGGTTGAGCCCCACGACGTCGCCGTTGTCGAGCTCGGCGATGAGGGCCAGGGCGTGGCCAACGGTGGGTAGGAAGATGTCGCCGCGGGGCTCGTTGGGCTTGGGCTCCAGGCCGATCCTGAGGTTGTACCCCTTGTCCTTGATGTAGCCCGCGACGGTGTCCAGGCCCTCCTTGTAACGGTCGAAGGCCGCGTTGAGATCCTTGGAGGAGTCGTACTCGGCGCCCTCGCGTCCTCCCCACATGACGAAGGTCGTGGCGCCTAGCTCGGCGGCCAGGTCGACGTTGCGCAGCACCTTGCGCAGGCCGAAGCGGCGGATGGAGCGGTCGTTGTTGGTCAGGCCGCCGTCCTTGAAGATCGGGTGGGTGAAGGTGTTGGTCGTGACCATCTCGATGGCCAGGCCGGTGGCGTCGACGGTCTCCTTGAGCCGGCACACGATCTCGTCGCGCTCGGCGTCGGTGGCGTCGAAGGGGAAGACGTCGTTGTCGTGGAAGGTGATGCCCCACGCGCCGAGCTCGGCAAGCCTCTCGGCGTACTCCCACGGCTTGAGAGCGGCGCGAGTCTTGTCGCCGAAGGGGTCGGCCGCCAGCCAGCCGACAGTCCACAGGCCGAATGAGAACTTGTCTTCCTTCGTGGGCTTGCGAGCCATGATCTCCTCCTCGAGCCGGACATGCGCCCGTATTTGTTTGGCGGAACAACTATGGCATGCCGATGAGGTAGGGTCAAGGGGTGCCCGCTCGTACCATCTCGGCGGCATCGTCGTCACCTGCCGCCAGCACCGCCTCCTCGGCGCGCCAGTCGACGCTGCGCACCGCGAACCTCGCACTCGTCGCCCACCAGGTGCTGTCCGCCCCGACGCCGGTCTCCCGGGCCGATGTCGCCGCCTCGACGGGGATGACTCGCTCAACGGCCTCGCGCCTGGCCGACGACCTCGTGGCGGCCGGCATCATCGCCGAGTTGGAGCCGGCCCCCTCCGTCGGTCCTGGCCGCCCGGCCGTCCCGCTCGTGGCGCCGAGCGGCACCTTCGTGGCGCTCGGACTGGAGGTCAACGTCGCCTACATGGCCGTGCGCGCCATCGACCTGTCCGGTGACCTGCTCGCGGAGCGCGTTGTCGTCGACGACTTCGCCGGCTCGGATCCCGCGCGGGTCCTCAGCGCCCTCGCGCGCCTGACCACCGATGTGCTGACCATCGCGGCCGTCCGGCAGTCCACGATCGTGGGGGCGGGGCTCGCCCTGCCCGGCCTGGTCTCCGGGGACCGGCTGCTGCGCGCCCCGAACCTGGGCTGGGAGGACCTGCGCCCGTCGGACATCCTGGCGCCGGTGCTCGAGCCCGCCGGGCTGACCTCTATCCAGGTCGGCAACGAGGCGAGCCTGGGCGCGCTGACAGTCGGGCGCCGGCGCCCCGCCATGGTCCACGCCTGGCCCAGTTACATCTACCTGTCGGGGGAGAATGGGATCGGCGCGGGACTCGTGCGCGACGGGGCCGCGGTCGACGGCGCGAACGGGTTCGCCGGGGAGATCGGGCACGTCCAGGTCGATCCGCGCGGCCCGGAATGCAGCTGCGGCAACCGCGGATGCCTCGAGCGCTACGCCGGGCGCCGCATCATCCTGTCCGCGGCCGGGTTGGCCGACGACGCGCCCGCGGAGAGACTCGTGGCGGCCTGGGAGGCGGGGGAGCCCCGGGCCAGGGCCGCTGTCTCGCACGCGGCCCACGCCCTGGGCGTGGGCCTGGGAGCGGCCATCAACATCCTCGACATCCCCATCGTCGTGCTCGGCGGCCATCTCTCCCCGCTGACAGAGGTGCTGCGCCCCGAACTGGAGGAGGAGTTGCGCGTGCGCGTCTTGGCCTCGGCGTGGTCCCCCCCGCAGGTGCTCAGGGCCGACAAAGACCAGATGTCCGGGGCCACGGGCGCGGCCTGGGCGCTATTGGAGGGGGTCGCCGCGGATCCCAGCGCCTGGATGTAGGGCGCAGCCTCCGGGCCTGACCCACTCGGGCCCCCGAGTCCCGCGCCGGATGCCGGGAATGAGGCGGTGACGCGGGAGACTGGGCCCATGACCGCCCACGACTCGCGCCCCTCCTCCGCCCCGGGCGGGCGGACCGCGCCGCCCGCCCCCGCGTCCCCGGCACGGCCGACCTCCCCTCCCGCCCCCGTCCTGACCGCGCGCCAGGCCGCCGATCTGCGAGCGGATCTGGAGGAGTCCGGATGGGGCGTCGACGCCGTGGCCGTCCTCATCGGAAGCGTCGCCGAGGCCGCCCTGCGCCGGGAGATCCGCCTGCCCGCCCTGCGCGCTGTAAGGGCCGCCCTGGAGGCTGGGCGCCAGGCGGATGCCGGGCCCAGCCCGGTCGCCGTCCTCACCGCGCTGTTCATGCTCGGCGAGCCCGTGAGGGCGGCAGAACTCGATAGCGCCCTCCCGCGCACCGGGGCTCGCGGCGCCGCCCGGATCGGCCTCGTCGCGCTGGAGAGGCGCGAGGAGGCCGAGGCCCGCGGGGACCGCCCGGGACGAGCCGCCCTCGCGCGCGCCCTGGTGGACCTGCGTCCACACGAGGCCCGCGACGACGCTGGAGAGGCGCGCTGGTGGGTGGCCTCCGACGTCGGGGAGCTCGTCTCGGGGCAGGCCCTGGCCCCCGATCACGTGCTCGGCATCGGTGGCGCCGGCCTCACCCTGGCCGGGCTCGCGCCGCGGCGGCCGGTGGGCGACGCGCTCGACCTGGGCTGCGGCTGCGGCATCCAGAGCCTCTACCTCGCCCGACACGCCGAGCGCATCACCGCCACCGACATCTCCGAGCGCGCACTGGCCTTCACCGCCTTCAACGCCGCGCTCGCCGGCATCGCCCCCGAGCGCCTCGAGTTCCTCGCGGGCTCCTTCCTAGAGCCGCTCGGTCGACGCCGGTACGACCTCATCGTCTCCAACCCGCCCTTCGTCCTCACCCCACCCGCCGTGCGGGAGGCCGGCCTGCCGCTCATGGAGTACCGCGATGCCGGTGGGCCCGTCCTGCCGCGCCTCGTGCCGGGCCTCGCCGGGATGCTGGCCGACGGCGGCACCCTCGTCATGCTCGGCAACTGGGAGCACGGGGCCGGTGCCGACTGGCGGGCGAGCGTGGGGGAGTGGTTCCCCGACGACGTCGACGCCTGGGTCATCGAGCGCGACGCCCAGGACCCGGTCGAGTACGCCACCATGTGGCTGCGCGACGGCGGCCTGGCCCCTGAGCGCGAGCGCGACGCCTTCGAGGCCGCCCTGGGCGCCTGGATCGGCGATTTCGAGGCACGCGGCGTCGAGGCGATCGGCTTCGGCTACCTCCTGGCGCATCGGCCCGAGGCCGTGGGCGCCGGAAGTTCCCGTCGCGGGCCCTGGCGCGTCCTGGAGGAGGTGAGCACGAGTCCGTCCGGGGCCCTGGGGGCTCATGTCGCGGCGTCGATCGCCGTCCGCGGCCGGCTCGCCCTCCTGGATGACGACGACGTCGCCGCCCTGAGGCCGGTCGTCGCCGCTGACGTCACTGAGGAGCGCTACCTCGTGCCCGGGCGCGCCGACCCCAGCGTCATCCTCCTGCGCCAGGGCGGCGGGCTGGGGCGCTCCGTCCAGGCGGGCACCGCCCTGGCCGCGCTCATTGGCGTGGCCGACGGCGAGCTGTCCATCGCCCAGATCGCGGGCGCCGTCGCCGCGCTCTTGGACGCCGATGCCGAGGCGCTCACCGCCGAGCTCGTGGCCCAGTGCCGGGATCTCGCCGCCTGGGGAATGCTCTCGCTTTCCCCCGCCCCCTGATCAGGCGCGAGACCGGTCGAAAACAGGCGCGAGACCGGTCGAAAATACGAGCGAGACCGGTTCGGGGTCGCGCGGCTGTACCGATCGAAGCGCCGCGCGGCCGCGGCGCGGCGTCGGATGGTGACGCAGTGATTCCGCAAGGCGGTCGGCCCGGCGCCCGGCACGAGCCCGTAGATACGGTGAGGCTCACCTGATTATCGGCCGACTGGTGGAGAGACCTCGCATGACCAACCCCTGGGAGATCTACGACGCGCTCATCGACGACCTCCCCGATGACGCGCGCGTGACTGCCGTCCATCGCGGCCCGCAGTGGACGCGCGTCTTCAACGACCGTGGCGGCTGCGGCGCGGGTTACACCATCGACGCCCACTCGCGCCCGGCGCTCAGCGCTGACTCCCCGGCGGAGGGCCGCCCGCTTCGCGACATCGCCTCACTGGCGAAGTCCTGGAACCTGGCCGAGGCGAGCGTGGGCCTCGCCGCGATCAACTCCTGGTACTCCCGCGAGGAGACCGCCGTCGCCAATGGCTTCGCGCCCACGGGGGAGGGAGTGGGGTGGCGAGAGGTCTTCGACCCCTACAACGAGCGCTTCGCCGGAGGCCGCATCGGCGTCATCGGGCATTTCCCCTTCGCCCGGGGCGCGCTGACCCGCGCCGCGGAGGTCCTCATCCTGGAGCGCGACCCGCGCCCCGGCGACTACCCCGACACCGCTTGCGAGTACGTGCTCGCGGATTGCGACGCCGTCCTCATCTCGTCGTCGAGCCTCGTCAATAAGACGATGCCCCGGCTCATCGAGATCGCCGTCGGCGGGGGAGCGCACACGGTCCTCGTGGGGCCGTCGACGCCGATGCACCCGCTCTTCCTCGACCTCGGCGTCGACACGATCACCGGCTGGGTGGCGGACCGCGGTCTGGAAACAGACATGCTCGATGTCCTTCCCGGCATCGGCCCCGGCCGACGCATGCATCTGCACCGAGTTCCGTCCTGACCTCGACGGGAGGGATGCGGAGCGCCGTGGGCGGACCGGTCTCGCTCTTGTTTTCGACCGGTCTCGCTGGATTAGGGGAGGCGCCAGTCGATGGGGGCCGCGCCCTGCTCGACCAGCAGCGCGTTGGCGCGCGAGAACGGCCGTGAGCCGAAGAACCCCCGGGAAGCGCTCAACGGCGAGGGATGCGGCGAGGCGACGATCGGCGTCGATCCCAGCATCGGGGTCAGCGACTGCGCGGGCCGGCCCCACAGGATCGCCACCAGCGGTCCGCCGCGCTCCACCAGCGCCTCGATCGCCCGCTGAGTCACCTGCTCCCAGCCCCATCCCTTGTGCGAGGCCGGCGAGCCCGGCCGGACCGTCAGCACCCTGTTGAGCAGCATGACCCCCTGGCGAGACCACGGGGTGAGGTCGCCGGAGGTCGGCCGCGGCACGCCGAGATCGCTCACGAGCTCGGTGAAGATGTTCTCCAGGCTCCGGGGCGGGCGCACGCCCGGCGTCACGGAGAAACTGAGCCCCATGGGGTGGCCCGGCGTCGGGTACGGGTCCTGCCCCACGATGAGGACGCGCACGTCGTCGAGCGGGTATGTGAAGGCGCGCAGCACATCCGTGCCCGCCGGCAAGTAGCCGCGCCCCTCGGCGATCTCCTGGCGCAGGCGCGCGCCGATCTCATGGATCGTCTGCTCCACGGGCGCCAGGGCGCGCGCCCACGAGGGGTCGATGATCCGGTCGAGTGGCTGGGGCTCACGGGACTCGCTCATGCCCCGAGCGTAGAGCGTCATCGCCGCCGAGGACGCATGAGCGAGATCCCGCGGGCGCTTCCCGGCCGACCCGCCCCTGAGCCCGCCGGGCCGCTCGCGCCCATGGATCAGCGGGAAGGCATGGAGCAGCGGGCAGGTATGACCGCGCCCTCGTCGTGTCCGGTGCGCCGGGGGGTGGCGGGCCGGTATTCTGCCCGCGTGAGCCATTACGACTACCCCGCCGACGAGTTCGACGACGGCAGGGGCGCTGGACCCGCGCCGATCGGCGTTCACCGTGCCGAGCTCCCCGCCTGGCGGAGCTGGGTATCCCTCCTCGCTGTGCTCATCCTGGTCCCGATCCTGGCCTGGGGGGCGGTCAAGCTCCTGGGCCACTCCAGCAACAACTCCACGAGCACGGCGGGAACGTCGACGGCGTCCCCCACCGCCACCCCCAGTGACGGCGCGGGTGGCGCCTCCGCCCCTGTCACGGCCTCCGCCACGCCGACGGGCGAGGTCAACATGTCCACCGGCATCACGCTCTACAACGGCACCACCATCCAGGGCCTGGCGGGACGCACCGGCGAGAAGCTGTCCGCCGCCGGATACACGCAGGTCACCGTCTCACCGGGCGCCTACACCGTTGAGCGGCCCACGAAGACCACCGTGTACTACGACTCGGCCGAGCGGGCCGCCACGGCCCAGGCGATCGTCGCCGTCCTTGGAGGCGGCGAGGCCGTGGAGGACCCGGGGCAGGCCCAGTCCAACCCGATCGTCATCATCCTGCGCGAGGACTTCCCGGGCGCCTCCGAGGACGGCCCCAACGGCGCCGCCGCCAGGCCGGGCAACGGCGGCAACGGCAACGGCAGGGGCGGCAACCGCTGATGAGCGCCTGATGGGTGACGCGTGCGCGCCCGACCCCGCCGCCCCGGTTGAGGAGCCGTCGTGCGGCACGGGGACCCTGCGGCGCCGGAGCGCCATCGCCCTGCCCCTCCTCGCGGGGGGCGCGCTCGCGGCCATCCCCGCGATCACGCGTCTGACCGCGCGCCCCGAGCCAACCCTCCTCAGCGAGGGGCTCGCCGTCGGGGCCGGCGGCCTCGTCCGCCCGCTCGCCCCCGGAGCCTCCGTCGACTACCTCGCCGGCACGCGCGTGCCCGCCTCCTCCGCCGACCCCCTGGCCCTCGACGACGCCGCGCGCGCCGCAGCCCACACCGCCTTCCAGCGGCGCGCCTCCGGCGCCCGCCTTCCGCGGGGCCGGTGGCGGGATCTCGCCGCGGACGCCCTGGCCGACCTCCTCGCGCTCACGAGCCCCTCCCTCGCCGTCGAGCCCGCGCCCGCCACGGATGCGGCGGCCCCATCCGCCGAGGCGGAGGGCTTCCCGGTGGGCGCCGTCGTCGCCGGCCCCGTGGGCGCTTGGCGCTACGTGTGGCCGCGCGACGCCTCCTTCGCGGCCGTCGCCCTCGACGCCGTGGGACTGAGGGAGGAAGCCCTGGCCATCCTCCGCCAGCTCGCCGCGCTGCAACTGCCCGACGGCGGATTCGAGGCCCGCTATGACGCCGCCGGCCAGGTGCCGGATAGCCGCCCCCGCCAAGAGGATGGTGCGGGCTGGTTCCTCTGGGCACTCGGTCGGGTCATCGCGGGGGGAGGGGCCGTCCCCGCCGGCGGAGGCGCCCCGCTCAACCCGGCCGACCTGGGAGACCTGGGAGACCTGGCCGATCCCGCCGGCCGGGCCGCCGGCCGACTGATGACCCTCACCTCCACGCCCTCCCACCTGCCCCCGGCCGGCCCCGATTACTGGGAGGTGCCCGAGAAGCGGACCACCCTCGGCCTGGCCGCGCCGGTCCTCCTGGGGCTGGAGGGGGCGGTGGCGCTCGCGGGCTCGCTCCTGGCTGATCGCGTTGGCCCGGTGGTGGGCGCGCCGACGGGAGCCCCCACCACCGGCTCATCCCCCGCCATCCCGAGCCGCGAGGCGCTCGCCCAGCGGGTGGGGCAGACACGGGCCGCCATCGAGTTCTCCTTCAACCCCGGATGGGGCCGCCACGTGCGCGATGACGACGTCGACGCCGCGATCGCGCTCGTTGGTCCGCCCTTCACCCGGGCCCTTGCCGGCAGCGCGCGAGCCCGCGCCAGCGCCCGAGCGCGGATGACCCGCGCGGCGGGCGGCCTCGCCCCGGGCTCGGGCTGGCGCGACGACGGCGTCTCCTGGACCCCGGAGACAGCGCTCCTGGCATGGTCGGCAGCGGCGCTGGGGGAGCGGACCGAGGCCGAGGAGCTCATGACCTGGCTGGAATCGCACCGCACGGCGGCGGGCGCCCTGGCGGAGAAGGTCCTGTCGGATGGACGGCCCGCCGGCCCCGCGCCCCTGGCATGGACCTGCGCGCTCGTGCTGCTGGCGGCTGGCGAGCTCGCCGGCTGACCGACTCGGGGCCGCCGGGGCGCCTGCTCGGCGCGCCTGCCCGGGGCGCCCACCAAAGGGGGCGGGTTCGCCGTCGGGGGAAGCCGGGCGCGTGGCGCGGCGGGCATCTTGCACTCGGGCACCGAGAGTGCCAGCATTGCCGTTAGCACTCGGAGCCTTCGAGTGACAATTGACCCGGCTGGGACGTGAGGGCCGGTGCTGGGCGTGACGTGAACGCCCGGTGTCGATCCGTCCGTCGCGGGCGCGGACCAGCCACCCACCACGCAGTGGAGGAACACAATGCCCAAGATCATCGCTTTCGAGGAGGAGGCCCGCCGCGGCATGGAGCGCGGCCTCAACGTCCTCGCCGACACCGTCAAGGTCACCCTCGGCCCCAAGGGCCGCAACGTCGTGCTCGACAAGAAGTGGGGCGCCCCCACGATCACCAATGACGGCGTGACCATCGCCAAGGAGATCGAGCTCGAGGACCCCTACGAGAAGATCGGCGCCGAGCTGGTCAAGGAGGTCGCCAAGAAGACCGACGACGTCGCCGGTGATGGCACCACCACCGCCACTGTGCTCGCCCAGGCGCTCGTGCGCGAGGGCCTGCGCAACGTCGCGGCCGGCGCCAACCCGATCGCCCTGCGCCGCGGCATCGACAAGGCCGTGGCCGCCGTCGTCGAGCGCCTGCTCGCCGACGCCAAGGACGTTGAGACCCAGGACGAGATCGCGGCGACCGCCTCCATCTCCGCCGCCGACTCCCAGATCGGCGAGTTCATCGCCGAGGCCCTGGAGAAGGTCGGCCACGAGGGCGTCATCACCGTCGAGGAGTCCAACACCTTCGGCCTCGAGCTTGAGGTCACCGAGGGCATGCGCTTCGACAAGGGCTTCATCTCCCCCTACTTCGTCACCGACGCCGACCGCCAGGAGGCCGTCCTCGAGGACGCCTACGTCCTGCTCGTGGAGTCCAAGATCTCCAACGTCAAGGACCTCCTGCCGCTGCTGGAGAAGGTCATGCAGGCCGGCAAGCCGCTGGCGATCGTCGCCGAGGACGTCGAGGCCGAGGCCCTGGCCACCCTCGTCGTCAACCGCATTCGCGGCACCTTCAAGTCCGTGGCCGTCAAGGCCCCCGGCTTCGGTGACCGCCGCAAGGCGATGCTGCAGGACATGGCGATCCTCACCGGGGGCACCGTCATCTCCGAGACCGTCGGCCTCAAGCTGGAGAACGCCACCATCGAGGACCTGGGCCAGGCCCGCAAGGTCGTCGTCACCAAGGACGAGACCACGATCGTCGAGGGCGCCGGTGACAAGGAGGCCATCGAGGCCCGTGTTGCCCAGATCCGCGGCGAGATCGAGAAGTCCGACTCCGACTACGACCGTGAGAAGCTCTCCGAGCGCCTCGCCAAGCTGGCCGGTGGCGTCGCCGTCCTCAAGTCCGGCGCTGCCACCGAGGTGGAACTCAAGGAGCGCAAGCACCGCATCGAGGACGCCGTGCGCAATGCCAAGGCCGCCGTGGAGGAGGGCATCGTCGCCGGTGGTGGCGTGGCCCTCATCCAGGCCGCCGCCGCCCTGGAGGGCCTGGAGCTCTCCGACGACGAGGCCACCGGCGCCGCGATCGTCAAGGTCGCCCTGGAGGCCCCGCTCAAGCAGATCGCCGTCAACGCCGGCTACGAGGGCGGCGTCGTGGTGGACCGCGTGCGCAACCTGCCCACCGGTGAGGGCCTCAACGCCGCCACCGGCGAGTACGTGAACCTGCTCGGGGCCGGCATCGCCGACCCGGTCAAGGTCACCCGCTCCGCTCTGCAGAACGCCGCGTCCATCGCGGGCCTCTTCCTCACCACCGAGGCCGTCGTGGCGGACAAGCCGGAGCCCCCGGCCGCCCCGGCCGGCGGCGGCGACGAGATGGGCGGCATGTACTGATCCGCTCCTCCCCACGCGGGGGACTTCTCAGGGGCGTCAGCCCCTGGGCCCATCGACGGCGGGCCGTTCCACTGGTTCTCAGTGGGGCGGCCCGCCGTCGCGCGGAGCGGCTCACTGGGGGGCGAAGAGGGCCTGGTTGCCGGACTCGGCGCTGGAGTAGGAGTCGGCCGAGATGCCAAGCGCGGCGCGGAGCATGTCGAGGCTGTTCTGGACCCGCGATTGAGTGAGGTGCCAGGAGGCCGCCGCCGCGCTCATGGACATGGAGGCGGTGCCGGACCAAGTGGTCTCCAGCGTGGCGATGTCGCTGTTCATGGCGTCGACCTCCGCCTGGATGGTGGAGATGCGGGTGGCGGTCCGGCTGGCGGTATCGGAGACCGCCTGGGTGTCGACGGAGAAGATGGGCATGATGGGGCCTTTCCTGCGTGGGTGGGCGCCGGGCGGCGCCGTCGATCCACGGTAGGCGCGCGTGGGGGACGGGCTGGCGCGCCCTCCACAAGAGAGCCCGGGCACCCCGCGCCTGGCCGCCTGTGGTGCTGCGCGCCCGGGGTCGTGCGACGCCCTGGCCCGCGAGGTCATGCCTGTGGTGACTAATTCGCGCCCCTCCCGCCGAGGCCGTCACCAAAAGCACGAAGTCGCCGAGGGCGAGGGGCGGAGGAGGCGCTCAGAGGAGCGCTAAGCGGCACAGGGGCGCGGGGCTCAGAGACCCCCGGCCCCGTCGTCGATGATCTCGTCGAGAATCGGCATGAACTCGCCGGTACGGGCCTCGCGAGCGATCTTGGCCTCCTCGGTCTTGAGGCGCAGGCGCTCGGCCATGCGCTCGCGCTCCGCCTGGGCCATCGCCTGGCGGCCGCGCGGCTCAGGAACCTCCCCGGCACGGGGGGACGACAGCAGGCGGTCGATGTCCTCGGCGCAGGTCTCCATCGAGGTGGCGTGCTCATCATGCTCGCGCTGCCTCTCACGGGCGCGCGGCACCCCCCGTGGGGGCGTGTGCGGTGACGGCGTGGACGGCGCCGATGGGACTGAGCCCGATTCCGCCGGGGGCTCAGGCGGGACCGAGGAGGGCACGGCCTCGGGGCGCGCCTGCGCGGCGGGGCGGGAGGGGGACGGAGGCACTGGGGCCTCCGTCGGCTCGGCGGGCTCGACGCGCTCCGGGGCCGCCGTCGAGAGCGCCGGGGCGCTCGGAGCCGTGGACGCCGGGGTCGCCTCGGTGGGAGCCGGGACGGCCCTCATCCCAAGCTCGGGGGCGGTGGGCGCGGCGGCGCCGCCGGCGGGAGCGGGGACGACAGCAGGGTCGTTGCTCGGCAGGGCCCCTCCATCGGGCATCTTCGCCAGGGCGCATTCGATCCTGCTCTTCTCGGCGGCCAGGTTCTGCCGGGCGGGCAACTCCCAGCGCTCACCGAGGGGCGAGGAGAAGAGGCGGTCCCGATCCAGGAGCCGGGTGATGATCGCCAGGCGCGCCTCGTAGTAGCGCTCGTCGGGGATGTGGGCGTACTCCTCGCGCACCGCCATCCGGTACTTCTTGTACATCTGCGGCTCGACGGCGAGGGTTCCCAGGTCCGCGTCATTGAGGGCGCTGGCGTCCATGTCGTTGGCCGGCAGCGTATGACTCTTGAGGTTGAGGATGAGGGCGCAGACCCGATCCACCGTGGCGTCCGGGACGCCCAGGGCCGACAGTTCCTTGGCGGCCAGGGCGGCCGAGGCGACCTCGTCCTCGCCGCCGTTGCGCTGGTAGGTCTCCTTGGTCTCCGCGGAGAACACGCAGCCGTGGTACCAGGCCGCGATGCGCATGACATCGGGGTAGTGGGACTCATCCGCGAGCTCGTCCACGCGGGCGAGCATGTCGATGACGTGCTTGAGGTTGTGGAAGCGGCGGTCCGGCGTGGACCAGCGCTCGATGAGCTCCTGACCGGCAGCGCGGAGCCGCTCCGGATCAGCCGTCGTGCCCAGGGCCTTGAGGCTGCGCACGAAGGCGGGGAGCAGCCACTGCGGCGCGTCGCTGACGGCCATGCCATGCCTCCGATGCCTCACAGGAGTTACAGAACAGCTGTCATCGTAGGGCTGCGGGGCGGGAAAGTCGAAGTGCGATCGTGTTCCACCTGCCACCCCGGGCAGCGTTCCCCATCGGGGCCCGCGCGGGGGCCTTTGACCTGCTGCGGCGCCCCGTGCCTACCCGTGCCTACCCGCGCCTACCCGCGCGCGGCCCGTCGCCCGCCGGCACGGGGGCCTGCTCGGGTTGGGCCAGAGGGAGTTCGATGCGCACCGTGGCGCCACCGCCCGGGGTGGGGGTGATGCCGATCGTCCCGTGGTGGCGCTGGACGATCGCGGCGACGATCGACAGGCCGAGCCCCGATCCGCCGGTCTCCCGGTTGCGGGAGGTGTCCGCCCGGTAGAAGCGCTGGAACACCTTGCTCGCGTCCGCGGGGGCGATGCCCGGGCCATGGTCTCGCACCTCGATGATGGCCGAGCGGCCGCCGATCGGCCCCAGCGCGATCTCCACCGGGGTCCCCGCGGGCGTGTGACGCACCACGTTGCCCAGGAGGTTGGTGACGACCTGGGCAAGCCGGTCGCGGTCCCCCATGACGGTCAGGGGCTGGGGGGCCTCGGGGCCGCCGTCGAGCCTCAGCAGCGCGCAGTCGCGCTCGGGGGCCAGGACCACCATGTCCGTGAGCGCTCCGGCGCACACGGCCGTGAGATCGACGGGGGCGGTGTCCATCTTGCGGCCCTCATCCATGCGGGCCAGCTGGAGCAGGTCCTCGACGAGGCGGCCCATCCGGGTGGCCTCGGACTCGATGCGCCCCATGACCTCGCTCGTGCGTTCCGCGGGCACGCCGCCCATGCGATAGAGCTCGCCGTAGCCCTGGATCGCCGACAGCGGTGTGCGCAGCTCGTGGGAGGCGTCGGAGACGAACCGCGTCATGCGCACCTGCGCGGTGACCTGCACCGAGAAGGCGTGCTCGTTCTGCTGGAGCATCGTGTTGAGGGCTTGTTGCAGCGAGCCGACCTCCGTCATCGGCGGCTCGGTCACCGGCACGCGAGCGGACAGGTCCCCCCGGGAGATGCGCCCCGCCACGCCCTCGATCTGCCGCAGCGGGCCGAAGGACCGGTGGACGAGGTAGGTGGCCAGGGCCGCCCCGACGAGGACGACGACGACGTCCGTCACGGCGACCACGACCCTGGTCTGCTCCACGGTGTCCCGGACATTGCGCAGTGGCAGCGCGATGGCGACGATGCCGGCGTAGTCGCCATCCTGATCCTTGATCTCCAGGGGCAGGACGCGCCAGTAGTGGCCCGGCAACGAGGAGGGGACGGTGAACGGCTCGCGGTTGTCCAGCGACAGGGTTCCCAGGGACGGGATGCCGTACTCCGCCGTCGTCTTGTCATTGACCATCCGGCCGATCTTGCCGCTGGAGTACTGGGCCTCCAGGTAATAGGTGGTGGGGGCCTGCGAGCTCCTGCCATCCTGCTGGAGGTACTCCAGGCCCCGGTCGCCGATCGTTCGGGAGGTCACCTTGAGCTGGTTATCGACCTGCCCTATGAGGTGGGTCTGCAGCAACTGGGTGGTGACCAGGGATGTGGCCAGGAGCCCCACGGTGAGCAGGCCCGTGGTGATGAGCGCCAGTCGGGTGCGCAGCGGTTGGGAGTGCCAGTAGCGCTTGGACTCGATGATGGGGTGGAAGCGGCCCCGCCTCCGGGATGGCGGCATCACTCACCCTTGGGCTCGCGCAGCATGTAGCCCACGCCGCGACGGGTCTGGATGAGGGGCGTCACGGTGGTGCCGTCGATCGCCTCGATCTGGTCGACCTTCCGGCGCAAGTAGGAGATGTAGGACTCCACGATCGCGGCGTCCCCGCTCCAGTCGTACTCCCAGACGTGATCGAGGATCTGGGTCTTGGAGACCACGCGCCCCGCGTTGATCATGAGGTAGCGCAGCAGCTTGAACTCGGTGGGGGACAGCTCGACCTCGACGCCGGCACGGTGGACCTCGTGCGCGTCCTCGTCGAGGATGAGGTCGGCCACGCGCAGCGTGCCGTCATCGGTCTCGTTGACGGCGTTCGTGCGCCGCAGGATAGCGCGGATGCGGGCCACGACCTCCTCCAGGCCGAAGGGCTTGGTGACGTAGTCATCCCCGCCCACCGTCAGGCCCTGGACCTTGTCATCCATGTCGTCGCGGGCGGTGAGGAACAGGATCGGCGTGGCGATCTCCCGCTCCCGCACCCGTCTGGCCACCGTGAAGCCATCCATGTCCGGGAGCATGACGTCCAGGACGATGAGGTCGGGATCGTTGGACTCGATGGCGCGCAGCGCCTGATTCCCATCGGTGGCGGTGACGACCTCGAACCCCGCGAAGCGCAGGGAGGAGGCGAGCAGGTCGCGGATGTTCGGCTCGTCGTCGACAACGAGGAGCTTGGCCTCGGTGGATGCCTGAGGCGTGCCGGTGCGCGTGTCGAGATCCATGCGCCCATTGTCGCAAGATTCCTGGAAGGTATCTGAATGGTCGCTGGGAATCCTGGATGGCGGGGCGCCTCGGGGCGCTGGGCCCGCCGCTCAGATGAACTGCAGCGGGTCGAACTCCTGCAGCGGGATGATCCGGATGCGCGGCAGTACGGAGGTGAAGGCGTCGACGTCGTACTCCAGGTCGTGGATCCTCAGGCCCCTGGTCTCCAGGGCCGCCAGATGGGAGTTGAGGAACTCGCGGAAGCACAGGATGCCGACCTGGGCGCCGCCGTCGAGGAGCCGCTCGACCTGGGGGATGTAGTCGCCGTCGTGACTTCCCAGGAGCACCTGGAGACGGGCGGAGGCATCCTCGGCGCGCTGAGCGGCGAGGCGCTCGGCCAAGGCGTCGAGGGTCCGCTGGATACCGGTGTCCACCACCTTCTCATCGGCGGCGCCGGAGCCCGACAGAGGGATCGGGCGGTAGTCCATCGCCATGAGCGCCTGGATGAAGCCCATCGGCATGTGACCGCTTGTGGCGTTGAGGAAGAACAGGCCGTGGGCGTCCTCGCCCTGGCCGTCCGACGACGTCGCGTCCGACAAGGAGTCGCAGAAGGACAGGACGCGGTCCCACCTAGGGCGCTCATCGGGCTCGGGGCGGCGCCCGAGAACGCTCATGCCGAGGGTGGCGTCGATGTTCTCGCCATCGATGAGGAGGTAGGTGGGGCTGCTCATGCGCCTATGGTAGCCGGGCGGCGCATGGGTGAGGGCATGGCGATGCGCTTGAGGCGGTGGGATTCGATCCGCGGGCCGGTCCCCCCTGGCCGTCGGGCGCCCTCCGGCGCCTCGGCCAGACCCGATGCCGGCCCCGCGGACCGAATCCCACCACGGCCCCTCCGTCTGGCCAGGGCGTCAGTACGAGGAGGCGTCCTCGTCGGTGGCGCCCTGGGCGACGGGCCTGCTCTGGGCTTTGAGGGCCTCGAAGGCGGCGTTGACGGCGTCGTCCCCATCGGTGATCTGGGCGGGGGCGGCGGACGCGGAGGGCAGCGCCGCCTTGCCGCCGGACTTGAGGGCTGCCAGGCGGGCCTCGGCCTCGATCTGGGTGTCTGAGGCCTCCAGCTCGGCGAACTGGGACTCCAGGGAGGAGCTCGCCAACTCCATCTGCCCGGCGGCCTGCGCCTCGACGCGGCGCACCTGCTCCTCGTAGCGGGAGAGCTCGGACGTGGGGTCCATGACGTTGATCGAGCTGATCGCTCCCTGGACCTTGACCTGCGCCTCGGCGGTCCTCCGGCGGGCGATGAGCTGGTCGCGGCGGGACTTGAGCTCGCCGAGCTTGACCTCCATCTGGTTCAGCCCCGTCTTGAGCTGCTCGACCACCTGGCGCTGGGAGGCGATCATCGGCTCGGCCTCCTTGGCCTCCCTCTCCGCCGTGATCTGCTTGGTGATGGCCACCTTGGCCAGGGAGTCCCACTTGTCGGCGCTCGCGGCGTCACCGGCGGCGCGCATCTCGTCGGCCTTGCGGGAGGCGGCCAGGGCCTTGGCCCCCCAGTCCTTGGCCTGGGCGACGTCGGCCTCGTAGTCCTTTTCGGTCAGGCGCAGATTGCCGATCGTCTGGGCGACCGCCTGCTTGGCCTCGGCGATGGAGTTCGTGTAGTCGCGCACGAGCTGATTGAGCATCTTCTCCGGGTCCTCGGCGCGATCGAGGAGGGCGTTGATGTTCGCGCGGGTCAGTTGGGCGATGCGGCCCAGGATCGACTGCTTCTCAGCCATGTGGGGGTTCCCTTCGGGTGGTGGTTGAGGTGATGGGGTTGAACAGTGGTGAGGGGCTCAGAAGTCCCCGCCGGAGCCGCCGAAGTCTCCGAAGTCCCCGCCGAAGCCTCCGAAGTCGCCGCCGCCCCAACCTCCGATGTGGTGGGGGCGGTCGTCGTCGAACAGGCCGCCCATGAGGATCCCTCCGAGCACGAGCGAACCGAGGTCCAGGCCGCCGCCGCGGCGGCCATATCCCCCGGAGTGGCTGGAGCCGGCGCCCCAGGCGTTGCCGGCGTCGCGCACATCGGCCTCCGCCAGGGCCTGCGCCTGCGCCACCAGCGGCTCTCCGGCGGCTACCTCGGCCAGGGCCGCCTGCGGGTCCGTGGACTGAGCGATGGTGGCCGCCGAGGCGTGGCGGGCCGCCTCGGACAGGGCGGTGCGGGCCGAAGAGCCGACGGCGCCGCGGTGGGTGGTGATGTAGGTGGTCACGGACTGCACCTGCGAGTTGAGGCGCGACAGGCGCGAGCCCAACTGGCTGCGGGCCCGCGAGTCGTTCTCCTCCTTCGCCCGCGCCGGGGCGAGCGCGGCGTCGATCGCGGTCTCGGCGCGGCTGAGGTGGTCCAGTGCAGCCAGGGGGTCGCCGACCACCTGATCGCCGGTGGCCGGGGCGGACGGGTCGGTGCTGGCCTTCCCGGAGGCAGCGCGGCCCTCGGCGATCGCGGCCTCGGCGTCGGCCACGAGCGGGGAGAGGGTGGCACTGGGCACCTGGTCGGCCAGGCGCTTGGCGTCCACGAGATCGGAGGACAGGGAGGCGATCGCCGCCGCAAGGTCGGCCGAGGCCGTGCTCAAGCGAGCATTGGCGCTGGTCACCTGGGCTGCGAGGGTGCCGGCCTGGGCAATCGAGCCCTGGGCGATGCGCACCTGCTCGACGGCGGTGGACTGCTGCCCGGCGTCGGCGCTGGCCCTGGCCTGCTCCAGGGCGGTGCGGCCCGCGGCCAGCAGCCTCTCGGCGCGCGCGGGCGCCTCGGAGACCGAGGTGAGCGCTGAGGCGGGGTAGGTGGCGCGCAGCGTCACCAGGAGCGTCTTGGCCATGGTGATGGCCTGCTCGGTCTCGTCAGCGCGCTGGGCGGTCTCGGACATGGAGGTTGGCAGCGCGGACTCGATGCCGCGCCGCTCCTCGAAGAGCTGGTTCTGCGCCCGGATCGCGCCCATGGCCTGCTGGCAGCGGTCGAGGATCTCCCCGTACATCTGGCGCTGCTGGGCCTCGGTCTCGGGGATGTCGTCGTCGAGGATCTTGCGCAGCTCGAAGCAGCGGCTCAGGTGGGCCTTGGCCTGGCCCAGCGCCTCGGTGAAGGAGTCGGTCGCGGACAGGCCGAACTGTGCCTGGGCGTAGGACAACTCCTCGTCAGCGGCGCGCATCGCGTCATCAGCGGTCACCAGGGCGGCGCCCGCCTGGGCGATGAGCTGGTCCAGGGGCACCGGACCGACCGGCTCAGGCGCCCTCTTCTTGCGATTCCAGAACACGTTGTCCTCCTGGGGGGATGAGGCTCCCGACCTGCGGCGGCGCGAGACGGCGTAGGCGGCCGCCCCCGCGGCGGCCGCGCCCCCGCCCGCCAGCAGCACCAGGCCCGTGGCCGACCCGCCCGATGAGCCTTCGGTCCCGCTCCCGCCCTTGGCCTTGGCCAGGAGCCCCGGAAGGGCGGCGACGGCGCCGTCGAAGTCGCGGGAGCGCATGTAGGAGCCGATCTCGCTGCCCAGCTCGCTGCGCTTGGAGGCCGGGATGTCGCTGCCCGTGGCCAGGTAGTAGGAGTTCGAGCCCGAAGCCGGCATGTTGATGACGAGCAGGGCGTTGGAGGCCCCCATGCCCTTGGCGCGCCACTCCTTCTTGGCCAGGGCCTCGGCCTTGCTCGTCTCATCGGTGGCCGTGAGGATCGACAGGGTGATGCCGTCCTTCGCGGCCTTCTCGACGGCGGAGGCGGCCGCGGCGTCGTCCAGGATGTTCGCGCCGTCGACGACGCGGGCGGCCGCCCCCCTGGCCGTGGAGCCCGATGCCAGCGCCCCAGCCGTCATCGCGGCGGGACCGCTGATGGCGGTGGATGCCGGCGCCTGGGCGGTGGCGGTGGGCGCGACGAGGGCCCCCGCGCCCAGGGCGAGGAGGATCGGGATGGCCAGGCGCGGAGCGTGACACGGGCGGCGCGAGGGGCGGGCTGTCGATAGCATCGCGGTCCATCGTCTCCGTCGGAGCGCGCCTAGGGCAACTCGTTTCGCCCACGCCTGAGCGATCCGCTCGCGGGCGGCCGGCTTTGAAGGGCCTCGGGGGCTTGGCCCCGATGGGCGGCAGATGACACCCCGTCCGGTCGGACGTCGGATGAATGCTACGATCCCCGGCACCCAGGGTTCCCCATCTGCCACCCTGAGTTCCCACGCGCATAGTTAAGGACAACGATGTCATGCTGCACAGATCGAAGCGGCGCAATGCCGCCCTCCCGCTCGTGTCCGCCAGGCCCCCCAGGGTCCTCGCCACTGCCGCCCTGGCGCTGGCGATGATCCTCACCCCCTCGCCCGCGGCCGCCGGGGAGGTCCACGGTGGCCAACCGCGACAGCAGGCCGCGGCGGCCGTCGGCCAGCCGACCCACGACAACCCGCTCCTTGAGCCGCTCAAAGCGAGTGCCGAGGTCTCCATCGCCATGACCGGCCAGGACTCCCGCTTCGACGGCACCAGGGCCCTCAGCCTCGATGATCGCGCCGAGCGGTTGCGAGGACTGCGCCATGGCACCGTCTTCATCCGCTTCCGCAGCCAGGGGGCCAATGCGCCCGGGCTCCTCCTGGGTGCCAGGAAGGCCGGAGCCACCCTGGGATCCACGCCCGGCAAGGAGCTCGATCGGGTGCCGGACGTCGCGTCGTTCTTCGTCAAGAAGGACGGAGGCGTCGTGCGCTACGCCCTCCCGCAGGTCCAGGCCGAGTCGCCCCTCGGGGCAGGGCGCGATCAGTGGCACATGGCGGCCTTCAGCTCGACCGACGCCAAGGCGATGCGCCTGACGGTTGACGGGCGCGAGGTGTTCAGCACCACGAACGCCGCCTTCGACGGCCTGCTCAGCGCCCTCACCGAGATCAATGAGGTGAGTGTCGGCGGCTACCGGGAGGCCGACGGGGCGGTGCGCCATGGCTTCACCGGCGAAATCTCCGATGTCATGGTGACCTCGCAGGCGGTGTCCGATGAGGACGCCAAGACCATCACGCTCGCCGGCGCCCGCTCGGACGGCCCCGGCTCGGCGCGCGCCGAGCTCTTCGACGACTCCCCGGACAACACCTGGGCGTTCACCGGGGGATCCGACGTCGCCGGCGGCTTCTCGCAGACGCGAGGGGCCCGTAACTACGTCGGCCAGTTCGAGGAGTACATCCGTTGGGACCGGGCCCAGAGCGGGAACAAGCTCCACGCGAGGCAGCGCTACACCGTCAACCTGGCCCGCCCCGGCACGGTCCTGTCCGATGTCGTGGCGGACTTCGACACCCGGGTCGCGCCCTTGAGACCGAAGGCCACCGCCTACCTCATCAGCCCTGACGACTACGCCGCCGGTGAGGCCGGGGTGCCCGCCTTCCAGGGCGCTCTCCGGCAGTTCATCGACAAGGCGGTCGCCGTGCGATCCGGCGCCTTCGCCGTCGTCCAACTCCCCTACCGGCCCAAGGAGAAGGCTGACCTCGCTGAGCGCTACGCGGCGGCCGCGAAGGACGTCGTCAACGAGTACGCGGCCAAGCCCGCGATCCACAGCAGGATCATCGTCGTGGACCACTTCTCCCAGACCAAGGCCGACAGCGCCTTCGCCTCCGCGGGGCTGAGGGCCGACTCCACGCTCACCGCTCAGGGCCACCTCATCCTGGGCCGCCAGCTCGCCGATGCGACGATCGGCCTGCCCACTGCCTTCCCCGGGAGGGGCGTGACCCTCGATCGCAAGGAGAGCCCCGCGCCCGCGGCCTTCAGGGCCGAGGCGCCGACCGCCTCCCTCCGCTCCGGCGCGCTGTCGGTCTCGATCCCCCAGGAGGTCGGTGGGCGCTGGCGCGTCGAGGCCCGGGTGATCCTGTCCGATGAGGACGCCGACCTCGCCCCGTCGAAGGTCGGCACGACGCTCTCCTCCGCCACGGTGGACGCCGGGGGCACCGCATTGCTTCGCGGCCTGCCGAACGCCGGGCGCGTGGAGATCACCACCGCCTCGACCGACGGCGCCCAGCGGCTGGCGACGCTTCGCGGCGAGCTCGCATCGGGCTCCTTCAGCCCCGCCGTCGTCTCGCCGATCGACAGGCTCTCGGGCAAGCTGGGGCAGGGGCGCCCCCTGACCTGGCTGTTCATGGGGGACTCCATCACCCACGGGGCGCTGCACACCAAGGGCTACGACGCCGTCCCCCAGGTCGTGGAGAAGTACGTCCATGAGGTCCTGGGCCGCAAGGATGACGTGGTGGTCAACACCGCCGTGTCCGGGGCCGACACTGCTGAGACTCTGGCGCAGATCGGGCCGCGCCTGGACAACTACCCGGCCGACGTCGTCTCCCTGATGATCGGCACGAATGACTCCGCCAGTGCGGCCACGCCTCCTGAGACCTATCGGAAGAACCTCCGGACCATCATCGAGCGTATCCGGGCGAAGAACCCCGACGCGGTCATCATCCTGCGCACCCCGACGCCGGGCAGCAGGAGTGAGCGGGTCAAGCCCTATGTCGCCATCATGAAGCAGCTCGGCGCCGAGGACGACGGGCTCATCGTCGTCGATCAGTTCACCCGATGGCAGGAATCCGCGGAGCGCTACCCCTGGCTCATCAGCGACCCCGCGGACGCCAACAAGGTCGACCAGATCCTCATGGGCAACAACCTGCACCCCGGGTTCAACGGCCAGCGCCACATGGCCAGGCTCTTCCTGAGTGCCCTCGGCCTGTGGGCCCCCGACAATGAGCAGGCCGCGCTCCAGTACGAGCCGGCTATCTCGGCGGCCCAGGCGCCCGCGCCGGGGATCACGACCAGCGCGGCCGCCTCGGGGACCACGGCTACCGTTGACCTCCAGCCGTTCACGCGGCCGCAGGTCGGCGCGATTGGCGACATCGCTGTCACGGTCTCCGGGAAGGACGAGGGATGGTCGGTCACCCGCGTGGTCCCGGCGGGGCAGGCGGAGGCCGTCTTCGAGAGCCTCCCCAATGCCTCCTCCTACGTCGCCACGGCCGTCGCGTACCGGACCGGCTCCCCGGTCCGAGTGGCCTCGGGCGAGGCCAGTGCCCAAGGGCAGGGTGATGCGCCACGACCGCCGCAGCGCCCCCAGCCGGAGGCCATGGATCACTGGGTCCTCCAACCCGACGGGACGTGGGGGTTCCAGCGCGCGGACGGCTCCTGGGCCACCGGATGGCTCAATGATCGCGGCACCTGGTACCTCTTGGACGGCGCTGGCACGATGCGCACGGGCTGGGCGCTCGACGCGGGCAACTGGTACTACCTGGGTGACAGCGGCGCGATGGTCACTGGTTGGCTCAAGCACGGGCCCCACTGGTACTACCTGGGTGACAGCGGTGCGATGGTCACTGGTTGGCTCAAGCACGGGCCCGACTGGTACTACCTGGGCGATGACGGTGCGATGGTCACCGGCTGGCGCAAACTGGGGCCCGACTGGCACCGATTCTCCGAGTCCGGGAGGTGGATCGGCTGACGGGAGCCAGGGCGGGTCGGGACGCGCGAGCGCCCCGACCCGCCCTCCTCTCACAGGTCGTCGGCCTCGACGATTTCGTAGGCGTATCCCTGCTCGGCTAAGAAGCGTTGGCGGTGGGCGGCGAACTCCTGGTCCTTGGTGTCGCGCGCGACGACGGTGTAGAAGTGCGCCTGGCGGCCGTCGGACTTGGGGCGCATGATCCGCCCCAGGCGCTGCGCCTCCTCTTGGCGCGACCCGAAGGAGCCGCTGACCTGTACCGCCACGGAGGCGCCGGGCAGGTCGATGGAGAAGTTGGCGACCTTGGAGACCACGAGCACGGGGACCTTGCCCGCCCGGAAGTCGTCGTAGAGGCGCTGGCGCTGGCGAACCGTCGTCGCCCCGGTGATGATCGGCGCGCCCAGGTGCTCGGCCAGATCCTCGAGTTGGTCGACGTAAGAGCCGATGACGAGCGCCTCCTCGCCCCGATGGCGCGCCAGGATCCGCTCGACCACATCCCGCTTGCGCGGGCTGGTGGCGGCCAGCCGGTAGCGGTCCTCCGACTCCGAAGTGGCGTAGGACATCCGCTCCCCGGCGTCGAGGGTGAGGCGGACCTCCGTGCACACTGCCGGCGCGATCCACCCCTGGTTCTCCAGGTCCTTCCAGGGAGTGTCGTAGCGCTTGGGCCCGATGAGGCTGAAGACCTCATCCTCGCGCCCGTCCTCGCGCACGAGCGTGGCTGTCAGCCCCAGGCGGCGGCGCGCCTGAAGGTCCGCCGTCATGCGGAAGACGGGAGCGGGCAGGAGGTGGACCTCGTCGTAGACGATGAGTCCCCAGTCGCGCGCGTCGAGCAGGTCCAGGTGCGGGTAGGTGCCCTTCCGCCTCATGGTGAGCACCTGGTAGGTGGCGATGGTGACGGGCCGGACCTCCTTGCGTGCCCCCGAGTACTCCCCGATCTCGTCGGCGGTAAGGGTGGTGAAGCGGATGAGCTCCTCCTTCCACTGGCGCGCCGAGACCGCGTTGGTCACCAGGATGAGAGTGGTGGTGGATGAGCGCGCCATCGACGCCGCGCCCACGAGCGTCTTGCCCGCCCCGCAGGGAAGGACGACGACGCCGGAGCCCCCCGACCAGAAGGCGTCCACCGCCTGGCGCTGGTAGGGGCGCAGCGCGAAGGCCCCCGGGGAGCCGGCAGCCGCGCCGGCCGGGTCCTCGACCAGCGTGATCGGGTGGGCCTCGCCGTCGACGTAGCCCGCGAGGTCCTCCGCGGGCCAGCCCAGTTTGATGAGGGCCTGCTTGAGGCGGCCCCGCTCAGAGGGATGGACGACGACGTCGGCGTCCCCCAGGCGCTCCCCGAGCATCCCCGCGGTCCGCTTGGAGCGCAGGACCTCCTCCAGGACCGGGGAGTCGGTGGCGCGCAGGACGAGCCCGTGCGCGGGATCCGCCACCAGCTGGAGGCGCCCG
Organism: Actinomyces sp. zg296; assembly: GCF_009829695.1. Classification (NCBI taxonomy): domain Bacteria; kingdom Bacillati; phylum Actinomycetota; class Actinomycetes; order Actinomycetales; family Actinomycetaceae; genus Actinomyces; species Actinomyces sp. zg296. The sequence continues at coordinate 25,860 of NZ_VWPG01000001.1, read as the reverse complement.
TAGCGCCCCATCGTCTCGGCGATCTCGGTGAGCAGGGCGTGGGGGACGGGGAAGCGGGAGTAGGTGACGAGCACGTGGACGACCGTCTCCGCGTCCAGGCCCGCGGCCCGCGCGTTCCACAGCGCCAGGGGCGTGATCCGGTAGGTGTGGATGTGCTCGGGGGCCCGCTCCAGCTCGGCGAAGGGCGCGATGGCGCGGCGGGCGTCGTCGGCGGCCGGGTGGGCGGCCTCGAGCAGGACCGTCCGGTCGCTCTGGACGATGAGCGGGCCGTCCGGGGCTGGGGGAGCGGATGGGTTGGGCGTGGTGGGCATAGGGGTGAGTATCGCGCTCCTGGCGCCAAGGAGGGTACGAGCGCCCGCCCGCGTCCGTGGAGCCGTCCCCTACTCCCCGTGCTGCCGGGAGATGAATTCGGCCATGCCCGGGACGGTGAAGGCGACGACGCCGTGGTCGGGCGCGTAGACGACGCCCTTGCGGATGAGGGAGTTGCGCACCCCGCTCTGGCTCTGGATGGTCCGGCCCAGCCGGCTGGCGACCTCGCCGCTGCGGATGCCGTCCTCGCCTTCGGGGCACATGGCCCGCAGGTAGAGCTTCTCCGCCTGGGTCGTGCGGTCCCAGCGGGCGCGGAAGAACCCGTTGTCGAGTTGGGTCAGACCTGAGGCGACGCCGAGCTCAGCCGCCCGAGCGTCGATGCGTGTGCCGGATGCGGCGTTCCACGCCTCCTGCCCGAACTGCTGGATGAAGTACGGGTAGCGCCCGGAGCGGTCCACGACGTGTGACAGAGCGTCGTCGTCCCACGTCACGCCCTCCGCCGTGGCCGGATCGGCGAGCGCTGCGGCAGCACCGTCCGGGTCGAGGCGCTCAACCTTGACGAACCGGAAGCGCTCAGAGTAGGACCGCGCTTGAGCGAGCGTCTGCGGGAGGCTGGGAAGACCAGCGAGCGCGAAGAGCACCGGCCAGTCGTCCTGGGCGGCGGCGTGGGAGACGGCCACCAACGCGGTGAGATCCTCGGCTGAGAGGTCCTGTGCCTCGTCGATGAGGAGCGCGAGCCCGCTGCCCGCCTCCGCGGCTGCGAGCGAGACGTCCTTGAGGATCTTCTTGAGGTCCGTCTCAAGCACTCCCGAGTCGGCGCCGCCGCCGCTGTGCCCGCTCAGGTCGATGCCGAAGGACCATGAGCCCGTCTGGTCGTAGGAGGCCTTGAAGGACAGGGCGGTCTTGAGGGCGCGCAGCAGGCGCGTGCCGGCGGAGGGGCGCGCGAGGTCGCTCAGGGGGCCGTACAGCCCCTCGCCCACGATCTCGCGAAGGCCCCTGCTGGTTCCGGCCTCGACCTGGACCGTGATCCACTCGCGGGTGTCCGCATCGTGGCGCAGGCGGGTGAGGAGGACGGTCTTGCCGACTCCTCGTAGCCCGTAGAGCACGAGCGGCTGGTCCGTCGTCCCGCGCTCGGCGCGACGCAGCATGACGTCCCAGACGCTGATGACGTCATCGCGTCCCACGAGCGCGGCGGGACGACGGCCTGCCCCGGGAACATAGGGGTTGAGCACAGGGTCCATGACACCCTCCGAATCTCTAGGTCTCTAGCTGAGTATATTGGTGCATAGCGCGTATGCAGGAGTATAGCCTAGAATGTTGTGTCTAGATACACGTGTAGACGACGGTAGATGTCATCGGCGCGGGGCCCGGTGGCGCGGGGCTGTACCGTTGGTGGGATGAGCGGTGAGGAGGCGCAGCGGCGCGAGGCAAGCGCACCAGGCCCAGCGACGGTGGAGGACCTGGTCGCGCGCCTGACCGGCCTGCCCGACCGGGAGATCGCCGCCCTCCTCCTGGCCCGCCCCGACCTCCTCTCCCCGCCTTCGCCCTCCTTCACCGCGCTCGCGGCCCGCGCCGCCGGGCGGACCAGCACCGATCTCGCCCTCGCCCAGCTCGACGCGGCCGCCATCGCCGTCGCCGAGGGCCTCGTCGGCCCCGTCGCCGGGCTGGCAGGGCCCGCTGGCGCCGCCGGCACCGCTGGCGCCGTCGATGACCTCGCCGCCATCCTCGCCGACCGCCTCTCCCTGCCCCTCGACACCGTCACCGACCGGCTCTCCCAGCTCTCCCGCCTCGCCCTGACGATCTCGAACCGGCCCGCCCCCGGCCTCGCCGAGGCCCTCGCGCCCGGCACCGCTTCCTGGCCCCCGCCCGCCGAGAGCCTCACCGGCCCCAGCCCCGACTCGCTGACCATCATCGAGCCCCGGGCCATCGCCGCCGAGTCCGCCCAGCGCGCCGAGGAGGCCGTCCGCCTCGTCACCGCGCTCCTGCGCGAGTGGTCGCGCGAGCCCGGCCCCCTCCTGCGCGCCGGCGGCGTCGGCGTGCGCCCCCTGGCCCGCACCGCTGAGGCCCTCGGCCTGGCCCCCGCCCAGGCCGCCACCGTCATCGAGATCGCCGCCGCCGCGGGCCTCCTCGGCCTCGACGACGACGGCGCCGCCTGGCTCCCCGCCGCCCCCGCCCTGGCCTGGCTCTCCCACGACGACGCCCCGCCCCTGCCCGAGCGCTGGGCCGCCCTCGCCGCCGCCTGGGCCTCCAGTGCCCGCGCCCCGTGGCTGGTCGGCAGCCGCGGTGAGGATGGGGCCCTGAGAGCAGTGCTCGGCGACGCCGCCGAGGCCCCCTGGGCCCGCTCCCTGCGCCACCGCGTCCTGCGCCTCCTGGCCGCGCTGCCCGACGGCGCCTCCGCCACCCCCGGCTTCGTGCGCGCGACCCTCACCGCGGCCCGCCCCCGCCGCCCCATCCCCGACGGCGCCATCACCGCGATCCTCGCCGAGGCCGAACTCCTGGGGATCACGGGCGCCGGAGCGCTCTCGCGCGCGGGCCGCGCCCTGGCCGAGCGCGAGTCCCTGGACGCCGAGGCGGATCCGGCCTCCCTGGGGCCCTTGGAGGACGCGCTGGCCGCCGACCTGCCCGAGCCGGTGCCCATGCTGCTGGTCCAATCCGACCTCACCGCGATCGTCCCGGGCCGCCCCGTCGCGGCGCTCGCCGCCCTGCTGGAGCGCAGCGCCGTCGTCGAATCGCGCGGCGGTGCCCTCACCCTCCGCTTCACCCCCGACTCGGTGCGAGGCGCCCTCGACGCTGGTCTGAGCGCCACCGAGCTCCTCGACGCGCTCGGCGCCTACAGCCCCGCCCCCCTGCCGGGGGCGCTGGAGGCCCTTGTCGAGGACGCCGCCCGCCGCCACGGGGCGATCCGCGTGCGCCCCATCGCCTCGATCCTGCGCGTCCCCGACCCGGCCGCCGCCGCGGGCCTCCTGGCCGAGCCCCGGCTGGCCGGCCTCGGCCTGGACGAGGCCGCCCCTGGGATCATCACCGCGACCGCCAGCGCCGGGCAGGTCCTGCGCGAGCTGCGGGCCGCGGGGCTCGCTCCCGTCCTGGAGGACGGGCAGGGCCGCCTCGTCATCGACGGCGCCCCGGGCGGTGTTGCTGGCGCGCGCGGCCGGGGCGCCGCGCCCGAGCCCACCCGGCCGGGCCACGTCATCGCCTCCCGGCGCCGCGTCCCCGCCAGCCGGGAGCTCGCCGTCATGGTCGGCAGGATGCGCGCCGGCCAGGAGGCCCTCGACGCCGCCGGGCCGGCCGTTGCCGCGAACGACCCCGTCCACGCCCTGGCGGTCCTGCGGCAGGGGCAGGCCAACCGCTCCCTGCTGCGCCTGCGTCTGGCGGGGCCCGACGGCGAGGTCCAGGACAGGCGGGTGCGGGTGCGCTCCGTCGAGCCCGGGCGGGTCAGGCTCGCCGACGTCGCGCGCGAGACCGAGTTAACCGTCGCCGTCCACCGCATCGTCTCCGTGGAGCCGCTCAGCCGGGACTGACCAGCCCCCGGGCCTCTGGGGCGCGTCCCGCGACGGGAGCGCTGGCGGGCGGGGCGTGGACACCCCCTCTACACTGGGGCGCGTGACTGGAACCGAGAGCGCCGTGGCAGGCGCGACCTCCCCCGAGATGAGCGCGACCCCGCAGAGCCCTGAGGCCCCCGAGGTCCCCCGGGGGAGCGTCGGGACCGCCGCCGACCCCGCCACCGCCGCCCTGGTCCGCGGGGGCTCGCTGCCCACGGCGTCCCAGGCCGCCCTCGCCGCCAAGGACCGCACGCTGACCAGCGCGACCGCCGTCGAGCTCGCGCGGACCGCCCTCATGGAGATCACGATCCCCGAGACCATCGGGGCCCACACGGCCGCCCGCGCGGACGCCGAGCGCCTCGTCACCCACCTCTTCGAGTGCACCCTGGCCGGCTACAGCGGCTGGCGCTGGGCCGTCACGATGAGCCGCGCGCCGCGCTCGCGGACGGCCACCGTGGTCGAGCTCGAGTTGCTGCCCGGCGAGGACGCGCTCCTCGCCCCCGTGTGGGTGCCCTGGGCGGACCGCCTGGCCCCCGGGGATGTCAGCCGCTCCGACCGGCTCCCCCTGCGCGAGACCGACGAGCGCCTTGAGCCGGGCTGGGAGGCCACTGGCGACGAGGAGGGGGACAGGGTCGCCCTCGATGAGCTCGACCTCGGGCGCGCGCGGGTCCTCAGCCCCGAGGGCGTCCAGCGCGCCGCCCAGCGCTGGTACGACGGCGATCACGGCCCCCATGCCGACGGTGTCCGCAAGGCCCACGCCACCTGCTCCACATGCGGCTTCTTCATCCCCATGGCGGGGCCCTTCCGGCAGGCCTTCGGGATCTGCGCCAACGAGTGGGCCCCCGACGACGGCGTCGTCGTCTCCCTCGACCACGGCTGCGGCGCCCACTCCGAGACCGATGTGCCCGACCAGGGGCCGGAGTGGCCGGTGACGCCCTCACGCGTCGACGAGGGCCGCATCGAGGTCGTCGCCTCCGACGGCCAGGACCTGCGCGGGGGCGTTCCGTTGGACGAGATCGCCGGGGGCGCCGTCGAGGAGGCGGCGGTGCCGGCCGCCGAGGGCTCTGCCGAGGATGCTGCCGCGGAACCCGCCGCTGATGAGGCCCCGCGGGCCCCGCAGGCCCCCGTCGGCGCCGCGCCCGGGGCCGAGGCGGATCCGACGGTCGATGACGCGCCGGAGACCGCTGATGCCGGCGAGGACCGCGCCGTCGCCGCGCGCGACGCCGTCGCGGGCCTGGCCGACGAACTCGGCCAGGAGCGCTCCGCAGCGTCCGCCGGGCCCTCGGACGGGCCCGATGCCGAGGAAGAGGCGGCTGACTCAGTGGCCGGCGTGAACAGCCTCGCCGACCTTGAGGCCCTTATGCCCACCCGCGCCTGAGCCCCCGCCGACCCCGCTCATGAGCGCGGCGACCTCGTCGGGGAAGGGGAAGCTGCCGGGGCGGTAGTTGCAGGAGGCGTCTTCCGCGTGGAGATCGCCGGTTGTGTTGTAGGCGCGCGCCCGACTGCCGCCGCACACGGCCTTGTACTCGCAGGCGCCGCAACGGCCCTTCAGCAGCCCCGGGTCGCGCACGCCGGTGAACACCTCGGAGCGGCGGTAGATCTCGGTCAGGGAGGAGTCGCGCACGTTCCCGGCGCTCTTCTCCAGGAAGCCCGAGGGCGTCACCTCCCCTGTGTGGGAGACGAACACGAAGCCGCTGCCCGAGCTCACGGTGATCGGCGGACGCCGCCGCCGGGGCCCCGAGTCGAGCCCGAGTTCGGTGATCTGCTCGCGCAACTGGCGGTACAGGGGTCCGTACCCCATGATCCGCATCATCTCCTCGTCGGGGACGCCCCGATCGGCGAGGACCTGTCGCTGGAAGCACACGCGCCGGAAGTGGTGCCCCTCGGTGGTGCGCACGGGGACGGCCTCGCCCATGTCGTAGAAGGCGCCGAGCACGTCCTCCACCTCATCGGCGTCCAGAGCGCCCAAGTCGACGCCGCGCCCCGTGGGCACCAGGAGGAACCCGGACCAGGTCATCGCCCCGTGCTCGCGCACGAGCGCCGCGATATCCGGCAGTTCATGGGCGTTGTGGCGCGCCACCACGGAGTTGATCTGCACCTTCATTCCCAACTCGCGGGCCGCCTCCCAGCCGGCGATCGTGCGGTCGAAGGTGCGCTCCAGCCCCCGGAAGGAGTCATGAGTGGCGGCGGTGGCGCCGTCGACGGACAGGGAGATGACGTTGACCCCCACCTCCTGCAGCTCGGCGAGCGCCTCCTTGGTGAGCTTGTCCGTCCCCGACGGCGAGAGCGCCACATGCAGCCCCAGTTCCGTCCCGTAGGCGGCCAGTTCGGCCAGGTCCGGCCGCTCGAAGCAGTCGCCCCCGGTGATGATGAAGATGACGGCGGGCTTGCCGAAGGCGGCCGCCTCATCCATGAGCGCCTTCGCCTCATCCAGGCCCAACTCGAAGGGGCTGCGCAGCGGCACGGCCTCGGCTCGGCAGTGGCGGCAGGCCAGGGCGCAGGCGCGGGTGGCCTCCCAGGTGACGAGCATCGGGCGCTGGGCGGGATCATGACGCTGGACGCGCACCGGCCGGGCGGAGGGGCGCCGGGCGGGGGCCGTGGGCGACGGCGTCATGACAGCCCCTCGATCGGCTCGCCGGCGGGCGAGTTGGCCACGATCCTGGCATTGCGCACGATCCGCTCCATCGCTCCCACGGGGCGCCCGCCCGCGCCATGCGGGGTGAGGATGAGGTTCGGGGCGTCCCAGAGCGGGGAATCGGTTGGGAGCGGCTCCGGATGGGTGACGTCCAGGCCGGCGGCGGCGATCCTCCCCTCGCGCAGCGCGGCGTTCAGCGCGGGCGTGTCCACCGTGGATCCTCGCCCCGTGTTGACCACGATGGCGCGCCGGGGCAGCAGGGCCAGCCGTCGGGCATCGAGGGCCCCGGCCGTGGACGGCGTGGCGGGCAGGATCAAGACGAGCAGGTCAGTGGTGGGCAGGGCGGCGTCGATGTCGTCCACGGCGATCACCTCGTAGCCCGCCCGCGTTCCCGCGCTGCGAGCCACCCCGCGCACCTGGGCGCCGACGGCGGTCAGCAGCCGCGCGGTGGCCTGGCCGATCGCGCCGAAGCCCCAGACGAGCGCGCGGGCGCCGATGAGGGTGGTCAGGCGGTCGGGGTCGTGCAGGGGTTTCGCCCCGCCGAGCTCGCGGTCCCACCGGTGCTCGCGCTGAGCCTCCAGCGCCCGGGGCAGGGATCGCGCGCAGGCCAGGGCCAGCGCCAGCGTGTGCTCGGCCACCGTCGCGTCGTGGAAGTGGCGCCCGGTGGTGATCGCGACGGAGTCGGGGAAGCCCGCGGCGAGGATGGCGTCCGGCCCGGCGGCGAGGGTCTGGATCCAGCGCAGGTTCGTCATGCGGCCGGCCGTGTCCCGCAGGGCCGCCAGGGCCCGCGCTCCGCCCATGCCCCACAGGATCATCGCCTCCGCATCGCGGTGCTCGGGAGGAACCGGGGCGGCCTCATCGAAGACGACCACCTCGTGACCATCGGCGACCAGCGGCGATGGATCGAGGTGGGAGGTGGACGTGAGCAGGATCTTCATGGGCCCATTATGGTTCGCCCGTGCCGCTTTCGACTCCTGATACGGTCTCGTGGCCGACGCCGGGGTCTGTGACAATGAGGCAACGTGAGCACCACTTCTCCCGGGCGCGCCGCGCCCTCACGCCCCACCCCCTCCACCGCCCTGCCAGCCCTCGACCGCTTCTTCCGCATCACCGAGCGCGGCTCGACCGTCGCCCGCGAGCTCCGCGGCGGCGTCGTCACCTTCTTCACGATGAGCTACATCCTCGTGCTGAACCCGCTGATCCTCGGCGGCGCTCTGGCGGGCGACGGCGACGTGACCAGCGCTAAGGCGAAGATCGCCGCCGGCACCGCGCTCATCGCCGGGGTCATGACGATCCTCATGGGCGTCGTCGCTAACTACCCGCTGGCCATGGCCGCCGGGCTCGGCATCAACGCGATGGTCGCCTACACGATCGTCGGCAACCACGGCATGACCTTCGCCGATGCCATGGGCATCGTCGTCATCGAGGGCGTCATCATCCTCATCCTCGTCCTCACCGGCTTCCGCGAGGCCGTCTTCCGGGCTGTCCCGCCCTTCCTGCGCACCGCGATCAGCGTGGGCATCGGCCTGTTCATCGCCCTGATCGGGCTGGTGGACGCCAAGGTTGTGCGCGCCGGCGGCACGCCCCTCGAGCTCGGCCTGGGCGGCTCCCTCAAGGGCTGGCCCGTGGTCGTCTTCCTGCTCGGCCTGTTCCTCACGATCATCCTGCACATCCGCAAGGTCCGCGGCGCCATCCTCATCGGCATCGTCAGCGCCACGCTCCTGGCCGTCATCATCGAGGCCATCCAGGGCCTGGGCGCCTTCGAGGAGGGCTCCAACCCCACGGGCTGGGCGCTGAGCGTCCCCTCGTTGAGCGGCAGTCCCGTCTCCGTGCCGAACCTGTCGGGCCTGGGCCACTTCTCCCTGCTGGGCTCCTTCGAGAAGGCGGGCGTCGTGTCGATCGTCCTGCTCGTCTTCTCCATGATGCTCGCCGACTTCTTCGACACGATGGGCACGATGGTGGCCATCGGCGCCGAGGCGGACCTCCTCGATGAGAACGGCAACCCGCCGCGCACCCGCGAGATCCTCGTGGTGGACTCCGTGGGCGCCATCGTCGGCGGCGTCGGCGCGGTGTCCTCCAACACCTCCTACGTGGAGTCCGCGGCGGGCGTCGGGGAGGGCGCGCGCACGGGCCTGGCGAATGTCGTCACCGGGGCCCTGTTCCTCGCCTCGGTCTTCCTGTCGCCGCTCGTCGCGATGGTCCCCTACGAGGCGGCCACCCCCGCGCTCGTCGTCGTCGGCTTCCTGATGATGACCCAGGTGGCCGACATCGACTGGAAGCGGCCCGAGCTGGGCATCCCCGCCTTCATGACCATCATCATGATGCCGTTCTCCTACTCGATCACCAACGGCATCGGGGCGGGCTTCCTGACCTACGTGCTCGTCGAGACCGCCGTCGGCCGCGCGCGCAGGATCCACCCGCTCATGTGGCTGACCGCCGCGCTGTTCGCGGTCTACTTCACGACGGCGCCCATCAAGGAGATCCTCGGCCTGTCCTGAGCCGCCCAGCACTGCCAGCACGACCCCGGGGTCCTCCGCGCTCGCGGAGGACCCCGCGCGCGAGTGACCGATATCCTTCTCCTAGTCCCCGCGCCCTACGAGAGCGGCGGCGCGAGGGCCTGGCCGCCCGCCTGGGTGGGGAACCGTCGTCGCAGGAGGCGCGAGCGAATATGAGCGAACTCATCGACACCACCGAGATGTACCTCAAGACCGTCTACGAGTTGGAAGAGGACGGCGTCACCCCTCTTCGCGCGCGGATCGTCGATCGTCTCGACCACTCGGGCCCCACGGTCTCCCAGACGGTGGCGCGCATGGAGCGCGACGGGCTCATCAGGGTCACGGAGGACCGCTCACTGGAGCTCACCGAGGAGGGCCGGCGCCGGGCCACGGAGGTGATCCGCAAGCATCGCCTTGCTGAAAGGCTGCTGCTCGACGTCGTCGGCGTCGATCGGCGCTACATCCACGACGAGGCTTGCCGCTGGGAGCATGTGATGAGCGAGAGGGTCGAGGACCGGCTCGCCGAGATCCTCGGGGACGTGGCCACCGATCCCTTCGGCAATCCCATCCCCGGCAGGCGAGCCGACCACCCCGCGCCGGGGAAGGACGAGTCAAGCGCCAACCGCGCGGTCCGCGACGGCGTCGGATCTGCCGTCGTGCGCCGGATCGGCGAGCCGATCCAGGCCGACGGCGAGCTCCTGGGCCGGATGGAGGACGCAGGGATCTGCGCGGGCGCGCGCGTGGAGCTGCGCGGATCGGCCGGGGGTGTGCGCATCGTGGGGCCCACGGGCATGCCGATCGTGCTGCCGGACGATGTCGCCCGCCACCTCTTCCTGGAGCAGGGCGCTCCCGCTGTCTGAAGCCCGGGTGGTGAGCGCCCGCGGCCGGTCAGGCCGTCAGTGGGCCTGACCAGTGTGAATATGCCTATGGGACCCCTAGGAGAGGGATGCCACACGGGGTCGCGGACATCAAGGCTTCACTCTGGCGCGGGACTTCGACTAGTGTCAGCGGTGCAGCCGATGCCCCGGTTGTGGAGAGACGGGCGGAGCCAAACCCTGCCGGCGCCCCTCACTCCTGATTCCCACCCAGATCACCGGCAGGGACGGGGGAACCATTCCCCGGATGAGAACGAGCCTCGTGCTCGCTCCTCCTTGGGGTGAATCCCGCCTCGGCGGGTAGGGCGTCTCCAGCCCGAACCCGACAGCTAACCTCGACGGCTCTCCAGGAGAAAATCCAGTGACTTCCAGCGTCAAGGCACGCCACCGCAAAGCCACTCGACCGATCACCCCGTTGTCGAGCACCGGTCCGGCCGCGCGTCGCGGCATCGCCGTCGTCGCGTCCTCCGGTCTGGCTCTCACCATGATCGCCTCCGGCGCCAATGCCGCGAGCGACACGACCCAGCTCAGCGAGTCCGCCGGCTCCCTCGGAGAGAATGTCGGCACTGCCGCTCTCGCCGCCCCGGCGCACGAGGCCGTTATCGCCAACGCGGCCGTCAAGGTCGCCAGTGACGCCCAGGTGGACGGCTTCAACCACACCGCCGAGGCCGTCGCCGCCGAGGCCCCGGCTCCCGCCCCCACCGCTGAGGCGACCCAGGCCGCGACCGCTGAGGCCTCCACCGCTGAGGCGACCCAGGCCGCGACCGCTGAGGCCCGCACCTCCCAGGCCGCGGCCGCCCCGGCCGCCGCCCCTGTCGCCCGAAACTCCATCGTGGGTCTCGCGATGGCGCAGGTCGGCAAGGCCTACGTCTACGGCGCGGGCGGCCCCAGCGCCTTTGACTGCTCGGGCCTCGTCTCCTACGTGTACGCCAACGTCGCGGGCATCAGCGTCCCGCACTCCTCCGGCGGCATCCGCTCGGTCGGCACCGTCATCTCCGCCGCCGAGGCCCAGCCCGGTGACGTCCTCTGGTGGCCCGGCCACGTCGCGATCTATGCCGGCAACGGCATGATGGTCTCCGCCGAGTCCGAGAGCGTCGGCGTGCAGTACCTGGCCGTCCGCGGTGGCGCCACGTACCTCCGCCTCTGAGCGAACCGGCGGTCGGGCCGCATCGACTCTGAGTCCGCTCTCGGCCCCGCTTCCCCCGTGGGAGCGGGGCCGAGATGTTTTATGTGGTGTTGCTCTCATCGTGAAGCCGCTCATTCGAGAGTGCCCGAATGGGGCTCTGAACTGGTTGGAACCCGTTGGAACGACGGGGAAAGAGGGGTGGTATTGTGTGGCAGGTCACGATCGTGTCGTTTACCTTTCCGTGACTTGCCGTCGGCGCTCCGGTAGCCTCTCAGGTGTCGCGGGGCCTCCCCCTCGCGGCGCCCGAGCCGGGGCCCAGTCCCATCGTCCGGCCCGGGCTGGCGAACAACCAGCGATGGGGACGGGGGAACCGTTTCATGGGTCGCGGCCCTGAACGCGGCCCTCGGGGCGAGTCCCGCTTGACGCGGCGAGGGCGTCTCCAGCCCGAACCAGACAGTTCACCTCGGCGGCCATAGGAGAGAAACATGACCACCCATTCCCCGGCTCGTCACCGCGCCGCGACGCGCCCCACGACTCCCCTCGCCGAGGTCGTGCCCGCCACTCGCCGCGGTCTCGCGCTGGCCGCCTCCTCCGGCCTGGCCCTGACCATGGTCGCCTCCGGTGCCGCCACCGCCTCGGTCGCGGAGCCCGCCCAGGCCTCCGCGGGTTCCCTTGACGCCTCCGGCCTCAACTACCTCGGCCTGGACGCCCACGCAGCCGCGACGACAAACGCCGCGATCGTCGTGGGCGCCGATGTCCAGGCCGATGCCTTCAGCCACGGCTCAGAGGCGGCCGAGGCCGTCGCCGCAGCTCCCAAGCCCGTCGTCGAGGAGGCGGCTCCCGAGCAGGCACCGGCCGCCCAGCCGGAGCAGGGCGCGGCCCAGGGCGGCTCCTCGGCCCAGCGGACCACCGCTCAGGCCGCCCCGGCCGCCCAGGCGCGGCCCGCCGCCGCCCCCGCCGCCTCCGGCTCGAGCATCGTCTCCATCGCCATGCAGTACGTGGGCGCCGCCTACGTCTACGGCGGCTCCTCGCCCTCGGGCTTCGACTGCTCCGGATTCGTCCAGTACGTCTACGCCCAGGCCGGAATCAGCCTGCCCCGCACCTCCGGCGCTCAGGCCGCCGCGGGCAGGGCCGTCTCCATGGCCGAGGCCCGCCCCGGCGACATCGTCTACTACGGCTACCACGTCGGCATCTACGCCGGCAACGGCATGATGATCGACGCCGGCAACGAGTCCACCGGCGTCGTGTACCGCGAGATCTGGGGCAGCCCGACCTCGTTCATCCGGATCGGCTGACACCGGCTCGTACCTCAGCCACCGCTTCGAGGGGGCGACCGCCACGGCGGCCGCCCCCTCGAAGCGCGTGCCGGGGCAACGTCCACTGAACCTCACCGCCGTGCGCTGCGCCACAGGTATGCTTGGGGGCACCTGGTTCGCCGGACCCCGGAGGGCCGGGGCCTCCGATGGAAAAGGCAGGGAACCATGGCTGAAGACAAAGTCGTCCTCGTTGGCGTCGACGGATCGCCCGAGTCTCTCGGCGCTGTCGACTGGGCGGTCGCCCGCGCGGCGCGCGAGGGGTGGAGGGTCCACATCCTGTGCGCCTACTCGCTTCCGTCCTTCACCGCCGCCTCGCTCGACGGCGGCTACGCGGCCTTGGACGACACCGCGATACGCGCCGGCGCCCAGGCCGTCGTCGACGAGGCCGTGGCCCGCGCCCAGCAGGCCGGCGTCGCGGTGAGCAGTTCGCTTGAGACGGGCGACCCCGCCGGAGTGCTCGTGGACCTCTCCTCCGATGCCGCCCTGGCCGTCGTCGGCACCCGCGGCGGCGGGGGCTTCGCCGACCGCCTGCTCGGCACCGTCTCCTCCGCCCTCCCCGCGCATGCCAAGTGCCCCACCGTCATCGTCCCCCGCCACACCACCGGCGCGGCCTTCACGCCGGTCAAGCGGATCGTCGTCGGCGTGGACGGTTCTGGCTCCGCCCGCAAGGCCGCGCGACGGGCCGTGCGCGAGGCCGAGGCCTGGGGCGCTGAGCTCACCGCCGTGGCCGCCGTGCCCATGAGCACCGGCACTGGCGCCCTCGCATGGCTGCCGGCCGCCGTGGACCGCCAGCAGGTCCTCGCCGACGTGCGAGCGGGCCTCGACCACGCCGTCGCCGAGGCCCTCGAGGGGCACCCCGGGGTGACGGTCCGCCGCCACGCGCTGGACGGCAACGCCGCTGAGCTCCTCGCCGAGTTCTCCACGGCCGTCGACCTCGTCGTCGTCGGCTCGCGCGGTCGCGGCGGCTTCACGGGACTCCTCCTGGGCTCCACGAGCCAGGCGGTGCTCTCGCACGCCGCCTGTCCGATCATGGTGGTGCCCGCCCGCGCCAAGGACGACGACTCGGCGGTCACTCGCTCCAACGTGCCCTGGGAGCGCGCCTGAGCGAGCAGGGGCACGTCGGTCCCCGATCGGCGCGGCACGCTGGTAGGCTTATCGCGCCCAGCCCTCGTAGCTCAGGGGATAGAGCACCGCTCTCCTAAAGCGGGTGTCGGACGTTCGAATCGTCTCGGGGGCACCAAAACCCTGGTTCACCAGGGAGAACGGGTCGGGGTCTCGGGTCGCGGAAGCGATCGGGACCCCGATCCACGTTCGTAGTTCTGAATCCGACGAGCCACGACGCGGCCGCGAAGGTCCAGCTCGGCGTGTGGCTCAGCCGCCTGGGGCCGACGACTGCGGGATGTTCTACGGCTGGCCCGAGGAGGCTATGAGGTACTTCGACTGGGAGAAGTGGGAGTAAGACTCTTGTCACGGCTGCACCGTCGTTGAAGCCCTGAACCTGGGCGTCTTCATCGTCCGAGCTACGAACCCCAACCTCTTCGATGAGCTCGTCAAGGCGCTCAACGATTTTGAGATTCTTTCGAAAGATCTCCTTCTGGCGGGTGGGCAGGAATCAACGCTCGCACGCCGTTTCAATGAAGGATTCCGTAGTCTGGGATGGCGTGAGGCTCGCGTCGACACTGACATTGAACTCAAACTCCGGATCATGCCGTACAAGCCCGCTGGTGAGACGAAGCCAACGGTGACCTCAAGTCCGGTGTCCAACAAGGGCTGCAAGGTTGACAACTTCAAGGGGCGAGTGGCCCTCGATCTGGAATGGAACGCTAAGGACGGCAATCTGGATCGCGATATTAGGATTATGGCATGTCTGAGTCTGAAGCAAAGAAGATGCTTGCAATGACGACAACGACGAATCTTAAGAATTCGCCTACGCGGACAGTTTCTCCGGCTTCTTTGGGTGACCCCTCCTTCTGAGGGGCACCCCACTTTTTGTCAGGAGCGTGCGCACTCGTTGAATCGAGTACCCAGACTGCTTGGCAAGTTGCTGGACGGAGGTGCCGCGAGAATACTCGTCCGCCATGATCTGGCTCACGCGCTCAGAAAGCCAGTCACTCATGCGCTCATTCGGCTCCAGCATCGGCAATCGAGCGATCTCGCCCCCGCCGTAGCCCCTCTGTGCCTTACCCTGAGGCTCGATCTCATCGTCGGATTCATTGCCCCACACGGACCAACCGGGACGTGCATATCGTGCGAACATCTCCAGGTAGGGTCCTGGAGAGCAGGACTCGATGAGACCATACTGCTCGTCGGGCTTGCGGCTGTGCTCGCGCTTGCGGGTCTCGATCATGTTCACCGTCGAGCGTCCGGGCGCGAGAGTCCTCATCGATCCTTTAACGCCGAACAGGATCGGCTCGGTGACGTTGCGGAAGTAGAATCCAACTCCACGGCCGTCGGGGCCGCCGTCCTTACGACGCTTTGCCCAGATGATATTCGAGACGTAGCGGAAACCCCATGCCTGGAGCACCTCGATACCCTCGGGTAGGAGGGCGTTGGGCACCCACAGGTACAGATGAGCGGACTTGGCGGTGACATCGCCTACTGGTAGAGCCTTGATCTCGTCCAGTGACATAGTGCCGTAGCGTCCGAGGCGACGATGCTCTGGCGCAACCTTGCCCGTGCGGTTGGTGAAACGCCACGGAGGATCGGCCAAGATGGTCTGAAACCCGCCCTCAACGGTGGGGAGAGGGGCGATCTCCTCGTGTGCGTACGGTGGCTCATGCATGAGACCAAGTGTATTAGACAAAGATCTACTTTAGTGGCGATAGATATTTTCCGGGCCTACCGTCACGCAGTGTCCAGACTGAAGGAACCCGCGGTCGCCGTGGCGGTGACCAGGGTCTTGTTACCGCCCTCACCTCCTTTCTCTCTCAACACGAGCCGAACTCGTCACGCAGCCGTACTGCGAGCCTCCCCGCGACCGGCGTAAATCCAGTGACCCCGCCGAGCGTGGCCATCGCGATGAGAGTCTTCGCCCCGCCCGACGGTCGTCCATGTCATGCGCCCCTCCAAGGCCTCCAGACGGCGCTTTGCACGGCCTATCACACGGATCGGGGTCCGGGGCCGTGGAAGCCCTCGCGGCCCGTGGTCCGCCCCTGGCGGCAGGGCTCGCCAACGCGCCGCGGGCAGGCCGACGCGCTCCGGCAGCAGGTCCATGACCCGAGGGGCGCGCCCGCCATCCCGCCGCGGTCGTCGTCGCCGAGCGCCCGCTCGCGTGCTGACGCGGCGCCACCCCGGGGCGCCTCGGGCAGGAGCGCGCCGCGCGCGGATATTGTCAGAGCATGGCGCCTTCACTCTTCTCCTTCGGCCGCGCTCGGCACAGCGCGGGCCACGCAGCAGGCGATCGCGTGGGCACCGCCGAGGGGCGAGCCAACGGGAACGGGCGCGAGCCGCGCGTCCCCGGTGCCATCAGCCCCCAGCCCGCGCCGACGGCGCCGGAGGCCCCCGCGTCCCCCACGGACCTCGACGACGCCAGCCGGGCCCGCGTGGACGCCGCGCTCGCGGGATGGCGAGAGGAACTCGTCGGGCTCGGGGGAGTGGCCAGTCTCGACGACGTCTCCCTGCTTGACGGCGCCGTCGACCTCACCACCGCGCATCCCTCAGGGCTCGCTCAGCTCTACGCCGGGCGCCCCACCCCCCTGTCCAGCCTCATCCGCGAGCCCACCGCCCTGGCCGCCGCCCGCAAGTCCGTGCGCAAGGTCGCCGGGCGCACCGACATCCTCGCCAGGCAGTTCGGCGTCGCCCCCGTGTACCTCGCCATCGGGATCGCGACCTGGACTGAGACCATCCGGGAGGACTCCCGGCGCACCGGCGCCGCGGCGGCCGGCGGCGCAGGGGGCGCCCAGAACGGCGGCCCAGGCGGGCCCGGCGACTCCGATGCCGACCATGAGGCTGAGGCGCCCGGGCATGAGATCTCCGACCCCGTCCTCGCCTCGGCCCTGGAGAGCGCGCTCTCCTCGCGGCCGGCGGGGCCCCCGGGAACCGTCCGCACCGTCAACGCCCCCGTGCTCATGCGGCCGGTCCGCCTGGCCAGCGCCTCCGCGGACGCGACCATCGCCGTCGACCCCTCCATCGAGGTCAACCCCGTTCTTACGCGCGCCCTGCGCCGCTATGGATCGACGGCCGACATCCAGGCCCTGGCCCGCGCCGCCCTGACCGCGGAGGGGTTCACCCCGCGCGCCGCCCTCACCCGCATCGCCGCCGCCTGCCGCGACTACCTGCCCGGTTTCGAACTGCGCGAGCGGCTCGTCGTCGGCGCCTTCGTTCACCCGGGCCAGGCGCTCGTCGAGGACTTCGACGCCGTCGTCGACCGCGCGCGCCTCTCCGCGATCGTGGCCGCGCTGGCCGGCGTCGAGCCCGCCCAGCGGGCCCTCGCCGTCGATCTGCCCGCCCTCCGGCGCGAGGACCGCGCCCCCGACGCCGAGCGCGGCGCGGGCGATCTCGACCCCGGTCAGCTCGACGTCGTCGAATCCGTCAGCCTGGGCGCCTCCCTCCTCCTCGACGCGCCCCCCGGATCGGATGTGGCCGCCACGCTGGCCGCCGTCCTCGCCGACGCCGCCGCCACCGGGCGCACCGCCATCCACATCCCGGCCACGAGCGGGGACGGCCACGCCGTCGCCCAGGCCCTGGAGGACCTCGGCCTGGGGGACCTCGTCGTCGATCTCACGGAGGACGCCAGCTGGCGCCGTCACGCCGCCGAGGCCGTCCAATCCGGGCTCGGCTCCCAGCCGCCCCAGATCGACGTCCCCGAGATCCTGCGGGTCCGCCAGCGCCTCACCGCCGTGCGCAAGCGCTTGTCCCGCTACGTGACGGCTCTGCACACGCGGCGCGCGCCCTGGAACGTCTCCGCTTACGAGGCGCTTCAGACACTCGCTGAACTCACCTCGTCGCGCTCGAAGGCCCGCACCACCGCGAGGATCGTCCCCGGACGGCTTGAGCGCCTCGACGACGCCGGGCGCGAGCGTGCCTCTCGCATCCTCCACCGCGCCCACTCCCTCGGGATGCTCGACCCGGTCCAGGCGCCCTCGCCCTGGAGCGGTCTGGCGCTGACCGACCTCGACGAGGTCACCGACGCCCTGGGGCGCCTGGGCCGCCTCGCCGACGACATACTGCCCGCCATCGAGACCCACAGCCGCGAGGTCTCCTCCTACACCGGGCTGCGGCGCGCCACGACGCCGGCCATGTGGTCCGAGCAGCTCGACATGCTCGACGGCGTGCGCGACTCCCTCGATGTCTTCCTCCCCGAGGTCTTCGAGCGCTCCGCCGCCGACCTCGTCATCGCCACGGCCACCAAGCGGTGGCGCGAGGAGCGCAGCATCGTCATGAGCGGTTCCGCGCGCCGTCGCTTCACCCGGCAGGCCAAGGACCTCGTGCGCCCCGGCCGCGTCGTCGAGGACCTGCACGCCGAGCTCGTCAAGGTGCAGCGGCGTCGCGAGGAGTGGCGCCACCACGATCCCGACGGCGGCTGGCCCACCCTCCCGCAGGGCTTGGACGAGATGCGCCGCACCTGCGAGCGCGCCATGAACGCGCTCACCGAGCTCCAGTCCCTCCTCGACCGCCACGACGGCTCCCCGGCGCTCGTGGACACGCCCCTCGCGGAGCTGACCACCCGTGTGCGGGCTCTCGCCGATGACCCGGAGACCGCGCAGGCCCAACCTGAGCGCAACCAGACCACCATCGCCATCGACGAGTTGGGCATGGGCCCGCTCGTCGCGGATCTGCGCGCCCGCCAGGTGCCCGATGACGAGCTCGATGACGAGCTCACCTACTGCTGGTGGTCCTCCGTGCTCGCCCAGGCCCTGCGGGAGGATCCGGATATGGGCGGGCTGGACGCCAAGGCCCTCAACGAACTTTCCGAGAGCCTGCGCCGGCTTGACGCCGCCCAGTCCGCCTCCCTGTCCGGTCCCGTCGCGCAGGCCTGCGCCCGCCGCGTGCGCTCCGCTGTCGAGGCCGACAAGCAGCAGGCCCGCTCCCTGTACATCGCCCTGTCCAAGGACAACGGCGTCCCCCTGCGCGACATCCTCGACGCCCACCCGGTGGCCTGGCTGGCCCGCCCCGTCTGGATCGTCCCACCGACCCTCGTGCCGCAGGTGCTTGCCCCCAGCGCCGTCGTGGATCTGGCGATCCTCGACGCCTCTGCGAGCATGCCGGTCGCCCAGGCCCTGCCGGCCCTCGTGCGCGCCGAGCAGGTCCTCGTCATCGGGGACCCGCGCCGCGCGGAGAAGGGGCTCGCCGCTGAGCTCGGGCCGCTCCTGCCCTCGGTGACCCTGCCCACCGGCCGCAACCAGCTCGACGCCGGGATCGCCTCCTTCCTCGCCTCTAACGGCTATGAGGGCATTGTCGAGGTGATCCCCGGGCCGCCGGGCGAGTCCACCCTGTCCCTTATCCGCGTCGATGGCCGCGGCATGCCCGCGCCCGGTAAGAGCGCTGTGGAGACCGTGCCGGACGAGGTGGACCAGGTGGTCGACGTCGTCATCGAGCACGCGCTGACCCGCCCCGACGAGAGCCTGGGCGTCATCGCCCTCAACACCCGCCACGCCGACGAGATCCGTCGAGCGGTGGCTGTGGCGGCCGCCGAGTCCCCCGCCCTGGACGACTTCTTCTCCGTCGGCGTCAAGGAGCCCTTCACGGTCATCGACCTGCGCGAGGCCCGCTCCCTGCGCCGCGACCGCGTCATCCTCTCCGTCGGCTTCGCGAAGACCCCGCACGGGCGCACCATTCACGCCTTCGGCGAGCTCGGCGAGCAGGGCGGCATGGTCGCTCTCGTCGAGGCCCTGTGCGCCTCCCGGGGCGCCACGACCGTCATCTCCTCCATCGGGGCCGAGGACCTCGATCCCGATCGGCTGCGGGCGCCCGGCGCCAAACTGCTGCGCGAGGTTCTCGCCCGCGCCGCCGGGGGAGGGACCCCCGTGGGCCCGACGGAGAACGCCGAGCCCGATCGCCTCCTGGTGGATCTCGCCTGGCACCTGTGGCGCAAGGGACTGGTGGTGGTCCCCCAGTGGGGAGCCGACGGCGGCCCCCGCATCCCCCTGGCCATCGGCCACCCCGACTATCCCGAGGAGTTGTTCGTCGCCGTCCTGACCGATGACGACGACTACGTGGCCGAGCCGAGCCTGCGGCGCCGCGACCGCCACTGGGTGGAGCGCCTTGAGCACCGCGGCTGGCGGGTCCACCGCTCCTTTTCAGCCGGCGTCTTCGTTGACCCGGAGGCCGAGGCCCGCGCCATCGAGATCATGATCGATGAGCTCCTCGATGAGCGCTCCGCCGCCCAGGCCCGCCCGGAGGGCCCCGAGCTCCCTGAGCGCATCGACGACACCGCCGGTGAGGGCGCCTCCTCCCCGGGCGTCGCCGGGGCCCGCGAGACGGAGCCCGCAGGCGACCGGCCGGCGCCCGCTCCCGGGGAGGCCGCGCCCGCCAGTGCCACTGCCCCGGGCGCGTCCGCGGGCGCTGCCCGGGCGGATGCGCGCAGGGCTCGCCCGCCGATCGCGCAAGGGCTGCCCCTCCAGGCTTATTCCGACGACGAGCTCGATGACCTCGTCGCCTGGATCCGCTCCGATGGGATGGCGCGCAGCGAGGAGGAGGAGCTCGCCGAGCTTCGCGCCGCCCTCGCCCTGACCCGCCGGGGGACCGGTGTGGACGCCGTCCTCGGCAACGCCGTGCGGCGGGGCCGATGAGCGCTTCCGCGGCGGGTGGGCCCCGCAGGCGCCGAGTGGTCCTGCTGTCCCCTCAGGACGCCGCGCGGGTGGCGCGTGGCGAGATGACTGAGGAGGACGAGGAGAACGCGCGGCGCCGTGGAATCGATGCCCTCACCGAGGCCCGTGCCCGCCGGGAGGACGCGCCCGGCGGCGGCAGCGCCAACGACGCGCGCCTGCGCGCCGAGGTTCCGCCCCACTGGTCCTGACCCCGCCCCCTTCACCGAGACCGGTCGAAATTACGAGCGAGACCGGTCGAAAACATGAGCGAGACCGGTCGCGGCGGGGGCGAAGCGGAGCGGATAGCACTGAGCCCCGCCGACCACTTGGGTCGGCGGGGCTCAGAGGGTCACTGGGGCGCGGCTTCCGGCGCTGCCGGGCGCGCTCGCTCTCAGTGGTTGCGGGCGGCGAGCAGGTCGCGGATCTCGCCCAGCAGCTCGACGTCGGTCGGCGCGGCGGGCTTCTCCTCCTCCTGCTTCTTCTGCAGGGTCCTCATCTTGTTCATCGGGACGACGATGCAGAAGTAGACGGCGGCGGCGACCAGGATGAAGTTGATGAGCGCGGTCAGGATCGTACCGGGCTGGATGTAGGTACCCGAACCGCTGTCGATCTTGAACTGAAGGACGGAGTCGAAGTTCGGGGAGCCGACGATCTGACCAACGATGTCCAGGATCACCTTGGTGATCGAGTCAACGATGGGCTTGAAAGCGCCACCGATGATGACGGCGACGGCGAGCTCCAGGGCGTTGCCCTGAGCGATGAACTCCTTGAATCCCTTGATCATGAGGGGAGAACCTTTCGGTGAGTGCGCGCCCCGCAGGGGCGACAGGCGCGAGGCCGGGACGATGATCGACAGCCGGTTGGCTGCATCGGGCAGTCGGCGCCGGCTGAACGCGCCGGCGGATCAATGATCGGATCAATGATCATCCCGACTGTGATGAGGTCGTCAGGGGCTCAGCGCGAGGCCGAGGGCGCCCTGCGTTGCCGCACCGACGACTAGGGTAACGGTGTCCGCTGGGACGGCAAGTTCTACTACTGTGATCTTATTCCCTGAAAGTAACCTAGAAGTGTCACCTTCTGTTGTGGTAGCGACGACCCGTGCGCCGGAGCAGAGGATCCTGGTCCCCTCACCCGTCGAAACCGGCGATGGCGCGGAATCAACCGCCTGATCGCGGGGCGTGGCGGGGCTCGCGGGCGCGCTCGCGGCTGTGACTGGGCTCTCGCCGATGATGTCGACGATCGCGCCCGGCTCCGCCAGTGATCCCCCCACCGCGACAGGAACCTGGACGATCCGCTCGTCGTCGGCGATCCCCCGGGCGCGCGCCGAGCTCGTCATCGATTCCGTCAGGACGGTGCCCTCCTCCAAGCGGACCGCCGCCCTGCTCCCGATGATGCTCTCATCCGCCCTCCCCCGGGCGGGCAGCGCCGCCCCTGGGATCGGGCGCCGCTCCACGTCACGGGCCTCGATCCGCTCCCCGGCGCCGATTGTCCGGGCGACGACCAGCGCGCTGCCGTCCTCCTGCGGTGAGGGGCGCAGCACGGAGAGCGCGAGCAGTACGGCCGCCCCCACGCAGGCGGCGATGACTAGGTGGCGCGCCCTCCACAGGCGCAACGATGGGCGAATGGCGGGGGAGCGCTTCAGGCGCGGGTGGGGGCTCATGACCCCAGGGTGGGCCCTCCATCCGGAAGACGGCTCCCCTCGTCCACAGGGCGCGGCCGCGGGTGTGCGCACGCGCGCCTGTGGTTCCCGGGGTGGTTGCGCGAGCCGCCTCCCCGCCGCCCCGTTAGGACCCGGAGGCGAAGACGGAGCGCTCCAGGAGGAACCATTGCTCGGGCGTGATGACGGCGTCCACCCGCTGGTCATGCGGCTCGGTGGGGAGTTGGTGCGGGGTGAGCTCATCGTCGTAGACCACGGCGAGCACGAGCGCCCCCTCGCGCCTCAGCGGCAGGGCGCGGTCGTACCAGCCGCCGCCCTGACCGAGGCGGTTGCCGGCGCGGTCGATGGCGAGCGCGGGGATGATCAGGGCGTCGACGTCGGAGACCGCCTCCGCCGGGAGGGGCGCGCCGCCTGGTTCGGGAGGGCGCCCCGGCGCGCGCTCGGCCAGATCAGCGATGCCCGTGAAGCGCCCCCAGCCGCGGGAGAGCTGCGGGCCCAGGACGGGCAGGAGGACCTCGCGGCCCTCGGCCTCCAGGTGCTCCAGCAGGAGCCGGGTACAGGGCTCGTTGCCCACCGAGACGTAGGCGGCGATGGTTCTCATGCCCTCGACGGCCTGGAGGGCGTGCTCCATGAGGCTCTCGCAGGCAGGGCAGTGGCCCGCATTGGGGTGGGGGTGTTCTCTGCGGCGCCGCTGGCGCAGGATCTGGCGCCAGCGGCCCTTGTCATGACTGGTCTCCAGTCCAGCGGGAGCAGGGGATGGGCGCGCCTGAGAACTCACCCCCCGATTCTCTCAGGTTCTCTTTCGCTCCGGGCGCGCCGAGCCGCCCCTGGGGTGGGGAGATGGGCCCCTGCGGGTAGCCTGACTGCCTGGAGCCGCAGGCCTCACCCCGGTGCCGCCCCGAGGTCCCGGGCCCTGCGGGCAGGGAGGAACCCATGAGAACCGTCGCCGAGCACCTCGCATCGTGCCTCGAGATCGCGCAGCCGGCGCCGCCGCTCGACGTCGTCCTTCTCGACGCCGTCGGCTGCGTCCTGGCTGAGGACGTCGTTGCGGAGTTCGACCTTCCCGGCGCGGACCTGGCTGGCCTTGACGGCTACGCGGTGCGCGCCGCCGACATCCGGGGAGCGACGGCGAGCGAGCCCGCCCGTCTCGACGTCATCGACGCCGTGCGCGCCGGCGATACCAGCAGCGCCCGGCTCGTCCCCGGCACCGCCATGCTCATTGACTCCGGCGCCCCCCTGCCCGTCGGCGCTGATGCCGTCGTCCCCTGGATCGACACCGACCGCGGCGCCCAGCGGGTAGAGGTCCGCTCCGTCGTCGTCGAGGGGGAGAACGTGAGGCGGCGCGCTGACGATGTCGCCGCCGGGACGACGGTTCTGCCGCAGGGCTCGCGCGTGTCCGCCCGGCAGATCGCGCTCCTGGCCGGGGTGGGGCGGCTGCGCGTCAAGGTGCATCCCGCGCCGCGCGTCGTGATCGTGTCGATCGGCGACGAGCTTGTCGAGCCCGGATCGCCGGGCCGGGACGGCAGCGTCTACGACGCCAACGGGCACGCCCTGGCCACCGCCGTTACCGATGCCGGCGGGCGGGCATTCCGCGTCGCTGCCGTCCCCGACGAGCTCGGCGCCCTGACCGAGACCCTTGAGGATCAGCTCGTGCGCGCCGACGTCCTCATCACCACCGGGGGCCTGTCCGTGGGGCAGGGGGACACCGTCAAGGAGGCCCTCGCGCCCCTGGGCTCGGTGCGCTTCGACGCCGTCGCCATGAGCCCCGGGCGTCAGCTCGGCGTCGGTACCGTGGAGGGCACGCCGATCTTCTGCCTCCCTGGTGATCCCGTGAGCGCTCAGATCGCTTTCGAGACCTTCGTGCGGCCTGTGCTGCGAGAGATCGCCGGCTGGCAGGGGCTTCACCGCTCGAGCCTGCCAGCCGAGATGACGCGGGGGTGGGCCTCGCCCGCCGGTAGGAGAGAGTTCGTTCCCGTGCGCCTGACCGGCTCGCCCTCCAGCGGCTACCGCGCCGAGCCGACGGCGGAGCCCGGCACCACCCGCCTCATGGGCCTGGCGCGGGCCAACGCCATCGCCGTCGTCCCAGAGGAGGCCCGCGGCGTGTCGGTCGGGGACACGCTCCACTGCCTCCTCCTCGATGCCTGATGCCCGGCCACTGAGATCGGGGTGACGGTCTCCGTGGGGGCGAGATAGCCCGGATGCCCGAGAGCCCCGGCGCGCGCTCGGGGAGTGGCCCATGCGCTTTGAGTGACTGTTGGGAATAGCGGGACTGCCGTGGCTGGATTGGTGTCATTCCGGGTGACAACACGCCGACAATCTCTCCTGACCGGGGCTCGGCGGCCCGTACCGTGGCGCTGTGGGAATTGAAGTCTGGGCGCTCCTCGCCCTTGTCGTCGTTCTCACCGCGTATCTCCTGCCCTTTCTGGTCGGGCGCCGCGAGGTGATGAGCCTGTCCCGCTCCGAGGATCGCTATTCCGCCGAGTTGCGGATCCTGGCGACCGGCGACGCGGCCGCGGCCTCCGACGAGGCTTGCGAGCAGGGCGGGCACGCGAGGATCTTCCGACAGCTCCCGGAGGTGAGGGCGATGAACAGGCCAGCTGTGAGGAACGTCCGCGCGCTGCGCGTCGAGCGTGAGCTCGTGCAGGCCCGACGTGCGCGCGATGCCGCTCGCGCGCGCCGCCAGGACGCCGCCGCCAACCGCGCGCGTGTGGCCGCCGGCCTGCTCGGGGTGAGCCTCGGGCTGTGGCTGGTGGGATTCATGACCGTCATGCCGTGGTGGCCCGCGCTGCTGCCGACGGCGCTGCTAATGGGGTCGATGGTCGCCGGGCATAAAGCGGCTGAGGCCTCCCGCGCCGCTGACCGCGCTGAGCGGCGCCGCATCGCCGCATTGCAGCGCGAGCTCGACACCCTCACCGGCGCCCGCCCCAAGACCAGGATCGAGCCCGCCGCGCCCAGGCCCGTGGCCGCGCCCGCCGCCGGGGCCATCCTCGGGTCGAGTGAGTTGGGACGGGCCGCTTTCGTGGAAGAGGAGGCCGCTGGGCCCGCCGGCGCCTCGACCGCCGCCGCGCTCAGCGCCGCGAGCGGTGCTGAGCCGGTCGCTCCCGGTGAGACGGAGGAGCCGGCGAGCGGCGTCGTCGAGGCCTCGTTGACGTCCTTGGCCCCGTCCGCTGCAACAGCGCCGGCCGCGGCTGATGCGGCGAAGCCCATGGAATGGATGATGGAGCCTCGCCCGCTGGAGGCGGCCGACATCGATCGCGCTGACCGCGACGAGGCTGAGTCCGGTAAAAAGGCCACGATCGATCGTGGCCGCGTCGCGACCGCTGCCGCGAGCGGGCGCATCGAGTCCGACGGCGCTCCCTCGGCGGAGCGCCGACAGGAGGGCGCGGCTAGCCCCGAGTCAGCGGCGCCACGATCGGTGACTACCCCGCCGGTCCGCCGCGACGCGACGTCGACCCCTCCCCAGGGCTGGCGTCCTGTGGCGGTGCCCGCGCCGACGTACACGCTCGCCGCGCGGGCCCGCCGCCGTGCGGTGCCGGACCTGGACCTGCCGGAGGCGGAATCGGTGCCATCCCCGGTGCGGCCGCGCAACGCGCGCGCCTATGTGCCGGCACCGGTCCTCGACGAGGAACAGGCCTTCAAGCCCATCAACCTCGATGAGGTCCTGGAGCGGCGCCGCGCCGCTGGAGCGTGACGGCCCGCTGAAACCGCTCGGTGGCGCGGCTCACGGCGCGTCAGCTTGCGGCGCACCGGAGTGCTGGTGCTAGTATCGTCCGGCACCTGGGGCTATGGCGCAGTTGGTAGCGCGTCTCGTTCGCAATGAGAAGGTCGGGGGTTCGAATCCCCCTAGCTCCACCGGTAGAGACCCGGGCTGTCAGGCTCGGGTCTCCTATCGCCCAGATCGTTCACGAACGATCCGGGGTCGAGATCGGGATCACAGAGCCTGAGATTGACAATCACCGCGATCATCTGGTTAAGTTGGTCGAGTCGCCTTGAGAGCGACGCGAGGAGCGAAAGGCTCTTTGGATCGCTCTCCTGGGTGTGTTGTTTGAGAACTCGATAGCGTGTCATGCTTGTTTATGTCTTGTTTTTTGTTTGGCCTGTGCTGCTGCTGTTTTGGTGGTGGTGTGGGTTGGGCCTGGTCTTTTTTTCTGGGCTTGTAT
>NZ_VWPG01000020.1:0-4515 GCF_009829695.1 Actinomyces sp. zg296 | reverse complement strand
GCCCGTTGGCCCGGTCCGGCCTGCCAGCCCGCCGGCCAGCGGCCGCGGCGGCCTGGCTCAGTCCTGGCCGGCGGAGTCGATCGGCTTGCCGCCGCGCGTCCGCTTGCGGTTCCTCGCGCGCCGCGGGGCCTCGCCGTCGGAGGCTCGCCTGGAGGACCGCCGGCGCTCGCCATCCTCAGAGGCCCGCGACGCGCTGCCGCCCCGGCCGCCTCGGGAGCGCGAGCCCCGCCCATCGCGGCCCCGGGCCCCGCCGCGGCTGTCACGCCGGCCATCGCGCCCGCCGTGCTTGCCGGTCTCGCCCAGGTCCTCGATCTCCTCGGCGTCCAGGCCGGCTAGCGTCCGCTTGGAACGCGGCAACGTGCCCGTGGTGCCCTCGGGGATCGACAGGTCGGAGTACAGGTGCTCGCTGGTGTGGTAGGTCTCGATCGGCTCGGTCACAGGCAGGCCCAGGCCCTTGGCGATGAGCCGCCAGCGCGGGATGTCATCCCAGTCCACGAAGGTCACGGCCGTGCCCGCGTTCCCGGCGCGGCCCGTGCGCCCGATGCGGTGGACGTAGATCTTCTCGTCCTCGGGGCACTGGTAGTTGATGACGTGGGTGACGTCATCGACGTCGATGCCGCGGGCGGCGACGTCGGTGGCCACGAGCACGTCCACCTTGCCGTTGCGGAAGGCGCGCAGGGCCTGCTCCCGCGCCCCCTGCCCGAGATCGCCGTGCAACGCGCCGGTGGCGAAGCCCCGCGAGGCCAGGTCGTCGGCCACGCGGGCCGCCGTGCGCTTCGTGCGGGCGAAGATGATCGTGCGGCCCCGGCCCTCGGCCTGGAGGATCCGGGCGACCACCTCCACCTTGTTCAGGGCGTGCGTGCGGTAAACGACCTGCGCCACCGACTTGACCGTCATCGACTCATCCCCGGGGTCCTGGGCGCGGATGTGGGTCGGCTGGCTCATGTAACGGCGGGCCAGGGCGACGACGGCGCCCGGCATCGTGGCGCTGAACAGCATCGTCTGGCGGTCGGCGCGGGTGCGGGCCAGGATCTTCTCCACATCGGGCAGGAAGCCCAGATCCAGCATCTCATCCGCCTCGTCGAGCACCACGGTGGTCACGTGGGTGAGGTCCAGGACGGCACGGTCCATGAGGTCGATGAGGCGCCCCGGGGTTCCCACGACGATCTCGGCGCCCTTCTCCAGGGCCTCGATCTGCGGCTCGTAGGCGCGACCGCCGTAGACCTGCACGATGCGCACGGTGCGCTTGGCCGCGGCCTGCTCGAGCTCGACGGCGACCTGCTTGGCCAGCTCGCGCGTGGGCAGGACGATGAGGGCCTGCGGGCTTCCGGCGGCGGGGTCCTCGTCCCAGCCCTCCTCGCCGGGGCCCAGGGTGTCCATGAGCAGCGGGATGCCGAAGCCCAGGGTCTTGCCGGTGCCGGTCTTGGCCTGGCCGATGATGTCGTTGCCCTCTAGGGCCACCGGGAGGGTGAGGGCCTGGATGGGGAAGGGGTGGATGATGCCCTTGGCGGCCAGCGCCTCGCAGATCTCGGGCTCGACGCCGAAGTCCGCGAAGGACTTGATGCTCAGGTCCACCGCGGCGCCCTCATCGGTGATGTCGGGGGAGGCCTCGTCCAGGACGGGGGCGTGTGCGCCCGCGGTCTCGATGAGGCCCGAGGCGGGGGCCTCGGGGGCGCTGGCGGCGCTCGGCGCGCTCGCGGGGCTGGGGGCCGAGGCGGCCTCGGCGGGGCTGGTGATGACGGGGTTCTCGTCGGTCACGACGTTCCTTCGGATGTGGACCGCGGCCTCGTGACCGGCGCGGAGGGTGGTCCTGCGCGGGCCGACAGGGCTCGGCGCCGCCCGGGCCGACGGGGCCCTGGGCCGCGCTCGCGGTCGTGTATGTGGCAGCCGATCGTGAATCGTGTCCCGCTCAGGGCCCAGGGGCGCCGCCGCGCTCAGGGCGCGGCTCGCCGGCCGGCGGGACCAGGCTGCTGGACGACCGGGCAACCGTGGACGTCGGCAGACTACCCGTCATCCGCCCCCGCGGCGGTGAGGCGACGGCGATTGCCCCCGGTAGGTGGGGCACATCACGCGCCTTCGCCAAGGCGGCCGCGGCAGGGGCGCCCTCGCTCTACGCTTTGCTCATGAGCCCTTCCGTTCCTGAACCGGTCCCCGCCTCGACGCCCCCGGCCCCCAGCGCGCCCGGCGCCCTCATGGCCGCCGTGCTCGGCGTCATCGGCTACAGCTGCTCCGTGGCCTGCACGCGCTACGCCAAGGACGCGGACAAGGCCCCGGCGATGCGCGCGCGCATCGAGCTGCTGCGCATGAGCGCGGCCAAGGTGGGCGCTTTCGACGCGATCATCCGCATCGGCGCCGATGAAGGCGTGGACGTGCCGGCGTCCGCTGAGCGCTTCCTCGGCTCCCTGGGCGACGTCGATGATCGTCTGCGGCCCCACGACTGGGTCGAGCGGCTGGTCAAGACCTACCTGTCCTTCGGGCTGCTCGTGGACTTCGGCATGGCCCTGACCGATTCCCTGCCCCCGCGCGTGCGCGACGCCGTCTTGGAGGCCCTGTCCGAGGACCGCTTCGGCTCCTTCGCCGCCGCCGAGCTCATGGCCGATCTCGACGGCGACCCCCAACTCGCCGCCCGCCTGGGCCTGTGGGGCCGCCGGGTGGCGGGTGAGGAGATCGGCGCGATCCAACTCATGCTCGCCCGCTTTCCCGAACTCGCCGGCGGGGAGCAGGGCTCGGCGCGCCTGGGCGCCGTCCTGTCTTCCGGCGCGACGAGCCGCATGAGGGGCCTCGGGCTGCGCGTCTGAGACCGACTGGATCACGGGCCGACTGGATCACGGGCGGGCCGCTCCCGGGACGCCTCGCGCGGGCGGCGCGGGCCGGGCGCGGGCTCAGATGCCGAAGCCGACGCGGCGCTGCTCGGCGGCCCCGAGCTCGGCGTAGGCCAGGGATCCCGCGGGCACGAGCACCTTGCGGCCCTTGTCGTCCGTGAGGACGACATCCTTCGTCGCCGAGTCGGCCAGCGCGCCCAGGACCTCGTCGTGAGAGGCGGAGGTCTCGATCTCGATCTGACGGGCGGCGTGCTTGAAGCCGAGGCTGACCTGCATGGTGACTCCTTGGAAGAGCGGATCGGGGGCGGATCGTGCGCGGGCGGCCCCGGTGGGCCCCGCGTCGCCGCCCCGATCGTAGGGCGCCGGTGGCCGACGACGGCGGCAGCGCGGGCCCGGCGGCGTCGGTTTTCGCGCCGCGCGGACGGGGGTGCGGTCGTGGGAGGAGCGGAGCGTCGAGTGAGGCCCCACGGGCGCCTATTCGTGTCAGTGGGGCGTGGTGAGATAGGCCCATGCGGATCCAGGAGGCCACCCCGAGCGCCAGCGGTGCCGGATTCGCGGCCAGCGCCGCGAATCCGGCGATCACTGCGTCGCCGCGCCTCCTGCCCGCCTCCGCCCCCGAGCCCCTGCCGGAGCCGGACGCGTCCGCGCGCGCCGTCCTCGCGGCCGTCTCCAGCGGGGACAACATCGTCGTGCTCGGCGCCCCCGGCACCGGCAAGACGAGCCTCGCCCTGCGGATGCTCGTCGGCGCCGTCGAGCGGGGGACCGACGCCGTCCTCCTGGCCCCCACACGCGCCCGTGCGGACCGCCTGCGCCAACGCGCCGCGTCCCTCCTCAGCGCCCACGGCGGGGGAGTGGTCCGCGTCCGCACGCCCGCATCCCTCGCCCTGGCGATCCTCACCGCCTCCCTCACCCAGCGCCCGGACCCGCTGCCCGCCCCGGTCCTGCTGGCCGGAGCGGAGGAGGACGCTGCGCTCGCCTCCCTCATCCGCCCCGAGCAGTGGCCCGGCCTGCCGCCCGAGGCCGTCGGCTCGCGCGCCTTCCGCGCCGAGCTGCGCAACCTGCTCGCCCGCGCCGGGGAGCTCGGCGTCACCGCCGACGACCTCGCCGGGCTGGGCCGAGCCCTCGACGTCCCCCTGTGGGGGCCGGCCTCAGCGCTCCTGCGCACCTGGGACGCCCAGGGCCGCCCCAGCGCGGAGCGCCGCGCGGATACCCGCCGCATGGACACCGCCCGCCTCCAGGACCGCGCCGCCGAAGCCCTGGCCTCCTGGGACGCCGACGGCGTCGCCGTCCCCCAGCCCGTGCCCGGCCTGGTCATCGTGGATGACTACCAGGACTGCACCGCCGCCACCGCCCGGTTCCTGGCCGCGCTCGCCCGCTCCGATGAGCGCGGGAACCGAGCCCAGGTGGTGGTCCTGGGGGACCCGGACGTCGCCGTCGAGACCTTCCGCGGCGGCTCTCCCAGCCTGCTGTCGGCCGCCGAGGACCGCTCCGGGCTCGCGGCGCGCCGCCTGCGCCTGAGCACCCTGTACCGCGGCACGCCCGCGCTCGCGGCCCTGTGGGCGGATCAGGCCGGGCGGCTGCCCGTCACGGGATCGGCCGCCCACCGCCACCCGGGCCTCAGCCCGGAGCGGGGAGGCGGCGCGGCCACGGCCGGGCCGGTGCCGGCCGGGCCGGTGCCGGGCGGGGCGCCGCT
>NZ_VWPG01000019.1:0-5688 GCF_009829695.1 Actinomyces sp. zg296 | reverse complement strand
TGGGTGTGTTGTTTGAGAACTCGATAGCGTGTCATGCTTGTTTATGTCTTGTTTTTTGTTTGGCCTGTGCTGCTGCTGTTTTGGTGGTGGTGTGGGTTGGGCCTGGTCTTTTTTTCTGGGCTTGTATGGAGTGGGCGCGTTCTTGGTTTGCTTTGTTTTTGGTGGGCTTGGGGCGTGTTTGTTTCATGTTTTGTTTGGAGAGTTTGATCCTGGCTCAGGACGAACGCTGGCGGCGTGCTTAACACATGCAAGTCGAACGGTGAAGCCCTGGCTTTTGTTGGGGTGGATGAGTGGCGAACGGGTGAGTAACACGTGAGTAACCTGCCCCCTTCTTCTGGATACCGCCACGAAAGTGGTGTTAATACGGGATATTCTGGTCCTGCCGCATGGTGGGGTTGGGAAAGGTCTTTTCTGGTGGGGGATGGGCTCGCGGCCTATCAGCTTGTTGGTGGGGTGATGGCCTACCAAGGCTTTGACGGGTAGCCGGCCTGAGAGGGTGGACGGCCACACTGGGACTGAGACACGGCCCAGACTCCTACGGGAGGCAGCAGTGGGGAATATTGCACAATGGGCGGAAGCCTGATGCAGCGACGCCGCGTGAGGGATGGAGGCCTTCGGGTTGTAAACCTCTTTCGCCAGTGAAGCAGGCCTGCTCTATTGTGGGTGGGTTGACGGTAGCTGGATAAGAAGCGCCGGCTAACTACGTGCCAGCAGCCGCGGTAATACGTAGGGCGCGAGCGTTGTCCGGAATTATTGGGCGTAAAGGGCTTGTAGGCGGCTGGTCGCGTCTGCCGTGAAATCCTTCGGCTTAACCGGGGGCTTGCGGTGGGTACGGGCCGGCTTGAGTGCGGTAGGGGAGACTGGAATTCCTGGTGTAGCGGTGGAATGCGCAGATATCAGGAGGAACACCGGTGGCGAAGGCGGGTCTCTGGGCCGTTACTGACGCTGAGGAGCGAAAGCGTGGGGAGCGAACAGGATTAGATACCCTGGTAGTCCACGCCGTAAACGTTGGGCACTAGGTGTGGGGGGCCTTTCCGGGTTTTCCGCGCCGCAGCTAACGCATTAAGTGCCCCGCCTGGGGAGTACGGCCGCAAGGCTAAAACTCAAAGGAATTGACGGGGGCCCGCACAAGCGGCGGAGCATGCGGATTAATTCGATGCAACGCGAAGAACCTTACCAAGGCTTGACATGTGCCGGACGCTTCCGGAGACGGGGGTTCCTCTTTTGGGGCCGGTTCACAGGTGGTGCATGGTTGTCGTCAGCTCGTGTCGTGAGATGTTGGGTTAAGTCCCGCAACGAGCGCAACCCTTGTCCCGTGTTGCCAGCGCGTTATGGCGGGGACTCGCGGGAGACTGCCGGGGTCAACTCGGAGGAAGGTGGGGATGACGTCAAATCATCATGCCCCTTATGTCTTGGGCTTCACGCATGCTACAATGGCCGGTACAGAGGGTTGCGATGCCGTGAGGCGGGGCGAATCCCTTAAAGCCGGTCTCAGTTCGGATCGGTGTCTGCAACTCGACACCGTGAAGTTGGAGTCGCTAGTAATCGCGGATCAGCAACGCCGCGGTGAATACGTTCTCGGGCCTTGTACACACCGCCCGTCACGTCATGAAAGTCGGCAACACCCGAAGCCCGTGGCCTTACGGGGAGCGGTCGAAGGTGGGGCCGGTGATTGGGACGAAGTCGTAACAAGGTAGCCGTACCGGAAGGTGCGGCTGGATCACCTCCTTTCTAAGGAGTTTTTTGCTCTCGCTGTCTTGGGTGGGTGGGGGCGGCTTGTTTGTTCTGCTGGCCTGAAAGTGGGTTGGTGGCGGGTCGTTTCTGCTTGTCTGGGGCGTGTTTGGTGGGAGTTTTTTGGGCGTGGGCGAGCATGGCGCGTTATCGGGGTTCTGGGACAGCGCGCTTTGGCGTGGTGTGCCTTGGTGGGCCTGGCTGGGCTCGTGGCCGCTGGTTTTGGTGGTTGTGGGGTCTGGTGTGGGTGGGTTGGTTGTGAACTGCATAGTGGGCGCGAGCATCAGCGCGCCTCGTGAATCCCTTGCTTGTGGCGCGATGCGTCTGGGGGTTTGTGGGGCGTGTTTTTTGTTTTGCTTTGGTCTTGTTTTGTTTGTGTGTTTTTTGTGTGTTGCTTGTTTTTATGGGCGTTCGGTGGATGCCTTGGCATCAGGGGCCGATGAAGGACGTGGTGGCCTGCGATAAGCCTCGGGGAGCCGGCTAGCGGGCTGTGATCCGAGGGTTTCCGAATGGGGGGACCCGGCCGGGGTCATGCCCGGTCACCCGCGCTTGAATTCATAGGGCGTGGGGGGTGACGCGGGGAAGTGAAACATCTCAGTACCCGTAGGAGAAGATATTCCGTGAGTAGTGGCGAGCGAAAGCGGATGATGGTTAAACCATGGTCGTGTGATTACCCGGCAGGGGTTGCGGTCGTGGGGTTGTGGGGCATTGTTTTCCCGTTGCTGCCGTGGCGGGGCGCAGTGATCAAGCCTGTGTGGTAGCCGAACCTTCTGGGAAGGAGGGCCGTAGTGGGTGAAAGCCCCGTAGGTGAAACCGGTGGGCCTGCGTGATGGTGTTCCCGAGTAGCACGGGGCCCGTGGAATCCTGTGTGAATCTGCCGAGACCACTCGGTTGCCTGAATACTTCCTGATGACCGATAGCGGATAAGTACCGTGAGGGAATGGTGAAAAGTACCCCGGGAGGGGAGTGAAAGAGTACCTGAAACCGGGCGCCTACGAGCCGTCAGAGCCCTTTCGTTTTGTGGGGGTGATGGCGTGCCTATTGAAGAATGAGCCT
This sequence comes from Actinomyces sp. zg296, assembly GCF_009829695.1. Classification (NCBI taxonomy): domain Bacteria; kingdom Bacillati; phylum Actinomycetota; class Actinomycetes; order Actinomycetales; family Actinomycetaceae; genus Actinomyces; species Actinomyces sp. zg296. Next base: position 2,901 of record NZ_VWPG01000019.1, on the reverse strand, counting down.
GCGAGTCAGTGGCGCGTCGCGAGGCTAACCCGTGTGGGGGAGTCGTAGCGAAAGCGAGTCCGAAAGGGCGTTGTGAGTGGCGCGTTCTGGACCCGAAGCGGGGTGATCTACCCATGGCCAGGTTGAAGCACGTGTAAGAGCGTGTGGAGGACCGAACCCACCTCAGTTGAAAATGGGGGGGATGAGCTGTGGGTAGGGGTGAAAGGCCAATCAAACTCCGTGATAGCTGGTTCTCCCCGAAATGCATTTAGGTGCAGCGTCTCGTGTTGCCCGGCGGAGGTAGAGCTACTGGGTGGCTGATGGGCCCCACAGGGTTACTGACGTCAGCCAAACTCCGAATGCCGTTCGGGTGGTAGCGGGGCAGTGAGACGGCGGGGGATAAGCTCCGTCGTCGAGAGGGAAACAGCCCAGATCGCCGGCTAAGGCCCCTAAGCGCGTGCTAAGTGGGAAAGGATGTGCGGTCGCGCAGACAACCAGGAGGTTGGCTTAGAAGCAGCCATCCTTGAAAGAGTGCGTAATAGCTCACTGGTCAAGTGATCGTGCGCCGACAATTTAGCGGGGCTCAAGCACGCCGCCGAAGCCGCGGACCTGCCGCGTTGTTCCTTCCTTATCGTTTTTTGGCGGTGGGGCAGGGGCGGTGGGTGGTAGGGGAGCGTCCCGCGCCGGGTGAAGCCTCGGGGTGACCCAGGGGTGGACGGCGCGGGAGTGAGAATGCAGGCATGAGTAGCGATACTAGGGTGAGAAGCCCTAGCGCCGAATGACCAAGGGTTCCAGGGCCAGGCTAGTCCGCCCTGGGTGAGTCGGGACCTAAGGCGAGGCCGACAGGCGTAGTCGATGGACGACGGGTTGATATTCCCGTACCGGTGTAGCACCGCCCATGCTGACGTGCGGGTGCTAACCCACGCTGTTGCTGGCCGTGTCCTGCTGGGAAGCTTTCGGGTTTCTTGGTGGGTGGTTGGTGATGGTCTGGGGATCCTCCGTGCTGGTAGGCAAGCGCATTAACAGGGGTGACGCGCAGTGGTAGCCCCGCGGGCCTGATGGCTTGGCCCGTTCAAGCGTGTGGCCCGGTCCCCAGGTAAGTCCGGGGGCCACTCATCCTGCTGTTTGGTGGGGTGGGAGGGTGAGGCGTGATGGTGACCCCGTTTGATAGCGGGGGATAGTAGGGTGATCCTGTGGCGCCGAGAAAAGCCCCGGCGCGAGGTGCGAGCCGCCCGTACCCTAAACCGACACAGGTGGTCGGGCAGAGTATGCCTAGGCGCACGAGTGAATCATGGTGAAGGAACTCGGCAAAATGCCCCCGTAACTTCGGGAGAAGGGGGGCCCGATCCTTGAAACAGTTTGCCTGTTAGGGGGGAGGGTCGCAGAGACCAGGGGGAAGCGACTGTTTACTAAAAACACAGGTCCGTGCGAAGCCGCAAGGCGATGTATACGGACTGACGCCTGCCCGGTGCTGGAAGGTTAAGAGGATCCGTCAGCCCCCTTGTGGGGTGAAGCGGTGAATTTAAGCCCCAGTAAACGGCGGTGGTAACTATAACCATCCTAAGGTAGCGAAATTCCTTGTCGGGTAAGTTCCGACCTGCACGAATGGCGTAACGACTTCCTCGCTGTCTCCACCATGAGCTCGGCGAAATTGCATTACGAGTAAAGATGCTCGTTTCGCGCAGAAGGACGGAAAGACCCCGGGACCTTTACTATAGCTTGGTATTGGCGCCCGCTATGGCTTGTGCAGGATAGGTGGGAGACTGTGAAGCCGTCACGCCAGTGATGGTGGAGTCGTCGTTGAAATACCACTCTGGCCATGGCGTGCGCCTGAACCTGGGCCCGTGATCCGGGTCAGGGACAGTGCCTGGTGGGTAGTTTAACTGGGGCGGTTGCCTCCTAAAGAGTAACGGAGGCGCTCAAAGGTTCCCTCAGCCTGGTCGGCAACCAGGTGTTGAGTGCAAGTGCACAAGGGAGCTTGACTGCGAGACCGACGGGTCGAGCAGGTGCGAAAGCAGGAACTAGTGATCCGGCGATCCCGTGTGGGTGGGTCGTCGCTCAACGGATAAAAGGTACCCCGGGGATAACAGGCTGATCCTGCCCAAGAGTCCATATCGACGGCATGGTTTGGCACCTCGATGTCGGCTCGTCGCATCCTGGGGCTGGAGCAGGTCCCAAGGGTTGGGCTGTTCGCCCATTAAAGCGGTACGCGAGCTGGGTTTAGAACGTCGTGAGACAGTTCGGTCCCTATCCTCTGCGCGCGCAGGATACTTGAGAAGGCCTGTCCCTAGTACGAGAGGACCGGGACGGACGAACCTCTGGTGTGCCAGTTGTCCCGCCAGGGGCACGGCTGGTTGGCTACGTTCGGGACGGGTAACCGCTGAAAGCATCTAAGCGGGAAACCATCTTCAAGATGAGGTATCCACGCCCCCTTCGTGGGGTGGGAGGCCCCCAGTAGACCACTGGGTTGATAGACCAGGAGTGGACAGCCTGTAAGGGCCATCGAGCTGACTGGCACTAATCGGCCGATACAAGCACACACACACACAACAACGCCCCACCAGTCCTCAAAGGAAGGCTCCTCGTTTTGAGGGGGTTCTTTTGGTGGTGGTGGTGTGGTTGATGGGATCATAGACGCGCGCCCACTATGCGGTCCACGACCAACCCGGACCCAACCCCCCAACAACAACACCCTCGTTTCTTGATCGTGGGTGTGTGGGGTGGGGTGGGCCGGCCATACCACGGACTATTGCTTGCCCTCCTTGTTGGTGGGTGGTGTGGTTGGTGGTTGAATTTGATAGACGTCCCGGTGGTCATAGCGGGGGTGCCACGCCCGGCTCCCTTTCCGAACCCGGAAGCTAAGACCCCCAGCGCCGATGGTACTGTCCCTGCCAGGGGGCGGGAGAGTAGGACACCGCCGGG
>NZ_VWPG01000018.1:0-6821 GCF_009829695.1 Actinomyces sp. zg296 | reverse complement strand
TCGCCGTCCAGCAGTGGGGCCGCCCCCCGTGCCCGAGCCTGGGCCCCCGGGTCAGCCACGGCCGCCGGGTCGGGGTCGAGGTGCTCCCCATCGCGCAGGTCGAGCCCCCAGCGCTCGTTAACCTCGGAGGAGAGGGGACGGCGCCGCCCCGCCGGGGCGCTCCCGCCGGGCTGGGCGAGCTCCGCGCGCCCCCGGGAGGCACCGCGCGAGGCCCCCAGGGCGGCCATCACAGGCGCCGGCGCCTGGGGCAGCGATCTGGCATCAAGAGCCCTGAGCGCGGCGGCGGTGGAGTCGAGCATGTCGCGCGCGGTGCGGGCCTGGTCGGCCGCGGCGTGCAGGTCGGACAGAGCCTCGGCCAGGCGCAGCACCTCGATCACCAGCAGCAGCGCCGCCACACGGGCATCGGCCGCCGCGGCCGTGGCCAGGCGCGCCACCTCCATCAGGGCGTCGGGGGCCGGGCGCGCCAGGGCGTCGCGCCGATGGGTCTGCCCCTGGCGGCCCACCACGATCGCGGCCCGCTCCAGGGCCCGGCGCGCCCCCTGGTCGTCGCACGCCAGAGCCAGGGCCCCCAGGGCGCCGGAGACATCACGGCTAGCATCGGCCATCGCCACGGAGTCACGCGGGTCGATGCCGCGGATCCCGTCGGCCAAGATCTCCAGGCCGCGCGCCCGCTGGGCCACGCCCGCCATCGGCTCGTACCCGCCCGACCTGTCGGGCTGCTCACCCCACCAGGCGCCCCGCCACGCGTCGACCGCGCGCTGCGCGCCCTGGGGAGTGTCGGCCCATCGGGCACGCAGGCGCGGCAGCGCCAGGTCGCGCGCCACCCTGCCCCCGCCGTACCAGCACACCTCCTGCCCGTCGGGAACGTACAGCGCCACCGAGTAGCCCACCACGACGTCGCTGCGCCCCGGGGCGAACCTGGGGCGCACGCGGATCCCCATCGAACGCGCCCGCCACACGAAGTCCCCCTCGTCGCGCGCGCCGAGGGCCGCCGCGCGCAATCGCTTCTCCAGCTTGCTCCTGTCGGTCTCATCCTGCCCGCGCGCCACGCTGGCGCGAAGGTCGGCCGCAGAATCGGCGCGCGCCCCGCGCGCGTGCTCGCGCGCCTCGATCACATGCAGCCCATAGGCGCGCTCGATCCTGTTGACCGCCTTGGATGACTTGGTCTCGTCCTGCCACCTGCTCCACAGCGTCCCGTCGGCGCGCACGATATTGGCCACGATGTGCACGTGGTCCCCACCGTTCTTGGACGTCCCGTGGCGCACCGCCACCCACCGGCACGGCGCCTTGCCGTCGGCCCCACTCAAGCCCAGGGAGTCCATGAACTCCTGGGTGATGCGCCCCCAGGCCTCATCACTCAGCGCGGGCTCGTCGGGGCGCAAGCTCAACGAGCAGTGCCACACGTGGTTGCGGCCCCGGCCAACCACCACGACCTTGTCGAGCTCGGGGTCGTACTTGCGCACATCACCCATCGGCCGCTTGCCGTACTCGTCCATGTACTGATCGAGCCTGCGCGCAATCTCGTAGCCCTGCGCGCTCGACAACTCGGGCCACTCCCCCCAGCGTCGCGTGAAGAAGCCATCCCCACCCACCAGGTGCGGCGAGGTGTGCTCATTGGCCCGCCCCGGCCCCACCAGATACATCATGAGGCCCGCGGTGTTACCACCATCGACGATCGCCGCGATCATCGCATCCCCGCCAGCACGTCATCGATCTCATCACACACCCGCCCCACCCGGTCGACCACGGCACCGAAGTCGGCCGGAACCTCGGACACGGTGTTGGCGTGGCGGGCGATCTGGTTGATGTTGCGCGCGATCCCGACCAACTGCAGCCGGTAGTCCTGCAACGCCGCCACACGCTCGCGCGCCGCCCCCTGATCAACCGCCGGCCCACCGCCGGGGACCCCGATCGGGTGAAGCGCCGCATCCACCAACAACTTGGCCATCGACTCGCCCGTCACCCTCGAACGCAGCGCGAGCTCCTGCCTCTCCCCGGCCGTGAGATACACCGTCAACCGCTCACGCCGATCCCCGCGCGCACTGCGCGCCGAGCGACGCCGATCACGCCGCCCCTCCAACCCCCGACGAGGAACCGCACAAGCGGCGCCCACGGACTCGTCGTCGGCCACCGCGACACCTCCTCCCAACGCCCAGCGCAGCGACCCACCACAACGGTGGGACCACACGACAAGTGTGCCCCCCGCTGGACGCGACAGTCCAGCGGCAAGATAGTTAGTACCTGTACTAACTACCATCTTGCTCCGCTTGCGGCCCACCCCTCGTGGTGGTCACCCTCGCCGGGCCCAGGACGGCCCGGCCACCCCCCTGGACCACCCCTCAGACGCGCTCACAGCCCGCCTCGCGGCCGAGCGCCCCCATGGACCCCTCCCGCGCCGTCGCGGAGCCCCGCGACGCGACAGCCGGGCTCTCAGCAAGCCATCGCGGACCACGGCCCGACGGCCGCGCAGCATCACCCCGATCAACGGTCCGGTCTGGTCCGGGTCGAGCGCCCTCGGGCGCTCGCCGACCCACCCGCCATCGCCCCGGTCGCCGGTGTGCTCACACACTCCACGACAACGATGACAGGCCCCGCCCCCGGGGCGCCCACGACCATGGAGAGGACCGGCGACAATGGCCGCTATCAGCAATCCGCTCGACTCCCTGCTCAAAGCCGAGAACGACAGGGAGTCCGCCGCCCGCCGCCTGGCGGCGGCCCACGAGGAACTCGCCGGGGCCATCGAGGCCTACCGCGAAGCCTGGACCGCTGCCACCCGCGCCGGCTGGGCCGTCACCTCCCTCAAGTCGGCCAGGTTCGTCGACCCGGCCAGGCTCCCAAGGCCCACGGCCACCGGCCGCGCATCCACCACCACCCAGGAGTGAGCCATGATCAACGCCCGATCGATCCTCAACCCCGACGGCGGCGGCCACGTCGTCATCGCTGATGACCTCAGGCCCATCACCGCGCCCACAGGCTCCGCCTCCGACAGCACCGACCGTGCGGTCGTCCTGGACCGCGGCCGCGAGCAGATCATCAACTACATCAAAGCCGCCGCCCGCGACAACGAGGACACCATCGCCCTCCACGCCGACGACCCCAGCGGCCGCTTCACCGTCTACATCACCCCCGACGGCGCCATCACCGCCGACCCACCACCCACCCCCGAGCCCCTGCCCATCAGCCGACTCACGCCCCTGCACGACCACCACCACAGCCCCGACGAGCCCACCCACCGCGACACCACCAACGACAACCAAGAACCAACCATGACCACCACCCCCACCCCGGCCCGACCCGCGCCACCGACGCCGGCGCCCAGCCCCTTCGCCGACCCCACTCCACCACGCCTCGGCCCACCCGCCCGGCCCCACCCCGCCGCGCCCAGCGACCCACCAGCCACCAGTGCCGATCACGCCCCCGGGCGCGACCGCGCCCTACGCGCCACCATGCTCACCGAGCCAACCGCCCACGAGCGCGCCAAGCGCGGCCTGCGCGGCCGCCTCAACCGCCTCGGCCTGACCCTGCCCCCAACGGCATCGGAGCTCGCCGACCGCGCCGACACCGCCACCGCATGCCAGCACTGGCCCGGACCTCGCACCATCGCCGTCGTCAACGGCAAGGGCGGCTCCGGCAAGACACCCACCACCGTCCTCATCAGCGCCGTCCTGGCCCGCATGGGAGGCGGCGGCATCATCGCCGTCGACAACAACATCACCCGCGGCACCCTCGGCTGGCGCACCATCACCGGCCCCCACACCGCCACCATCGCCGACCTCGTCGCCAACCTCGACCGCCTCACCTCCTCCAGCGCCGCCGCCGCGGACCTCGCCGCCTACGTCCACCACCAACCCGCCGACCGCTACGACGTGCTCCGCTCGCGCCCCGAGGTCCTGGCCACCGAGCAACACTCCGACGCCGCCACCATCGGCGCCGTCCTCCAACTGCTCTCCCGCACATACCGCGTCACCGTCATCGACTCAGGCAACGACGAGTCAACCCCCGCATGGCGCGAGATGATCCACCGCGCCGACGCCATCGTCGTGCCCACCACCACCCGCGAAGAGCACGCCGAATCCGCCCGCCTCCTCCTAGCCGAACTCGCCACCCACGACCCCCACACCGCCCAACTGGCCGAACAAGCCACAGTCATCGTCTCCAGGGCCTCCAAAGGCGAGCCCGACCCACACCACCTCGTCGAGCGCTTCAAAACCATGACCCGCTCCGCCGTCGCCATCCCCTACGACCCCGCCATGGCCAGCAGACCCCTGCTCTGGGACAACCTCGCCCCCAACACGCGCCGCGCCTGGCTCACCGCCACCGCCCGCGCCGTCGAGCCCTTCAACCCCCACCGCTGACCGGGACGATCGGATAGGGCTGGGGCCCGCCGCTCGGCCTCGGCGGGCCCCACTCGATCCTTGAGCGGCCCAAAAAACAGGACCTACCATGACGCCCATGAACGACACTGCCGGCACCGCAAACGACTACCGCCCGCCACTGGCGCGCCGGTGGGACCACCTGGTGACGGCAGCCCTCGTCATCGCGGGACTCGCCTTACTCACCGGCATCGCGATGCTCACCTCCGTCCTCATAGGCAACCTCGACCTGGCCATCCTGCTGGGCGCCGGACTGGTCGCCCTAACCCACACGGAACTGATCCTGATACTGGTCGCCATGGCCACCGTCCGTCACCGACCACCCCGCTCGCGCGCCGAGCGCCAGGCCATGGACCCACCCACGCGACTAGCAGTGCTGCTGTGGCTCCTGATGATCCCCATCATCACCCTCGGAGGCCTGGTCCACGGCTCATGGTGGCCCACCGCGGCCATGGTCACAATGGCCCCCTGGGTCATAGCCATCGTGCGGGTGTCCACGTGGCCCGAACGCGACCCCTGGGAGGGCCTGTGAGCCCCACCCGCGCCATCTCCCGACAAGGCCTCAGGAGACAGCGATGAGGCCCCGCGGCCCCCACCGCCAACGCATGGCCCCTGACGAGCTGCACGCACGCAGAGAGGCCCTCGGCTACACCGGCGAGCAGCTCGCCGCCGCCCTGGACGTGACCATGCGCACCATCCGCAAATGGGAGTCCGGCTCCTCCCCCGTGCCCTACGCCATCGACAACAAGCTCGCAGCCCTCGAGGGCGCCACCCAGGCCGCCATCGCAGCCCTGGTCGCCACCCTGGAGACCCGGCCCCCCACCCGGCGCTCCATCACCATCGTCCAGGAGGGGGCCATCCCGCAGGCCGGCATCACACCTCCGCCCGGCGCCGGAGCGCGCTGGTGGCGCGCCATCGCCCTGGCCGCGGCCCGCCAGACCGGCGCCACCATCGCCCACCGACACGGGGGAGGAGCCGGACTCCCATTGACTAGGGCCTAAAATAGGCCCTACGATGAAGGGGTCATCCCAGGGGCCATCCAAACCCAGGGGCAACCGGCCGCAAGGAGACCCTATGCACCACGACGACTACGCCAGGGACAGGCTCTACCGCCTACTGGCGCTCATCGTCACCGGCATCGCCATAATGTTTATGGGGCAACTCGTGCTCAAGGAGGCCTCGTCCGTGAGCAATTTTTTCTCGGGCTCGCGCGAACCGGGCGCGGTGGTCGCCTATGAGACCGCCGCGCCCAACTATGCAGACACTGAGAGGACAACCGCAGTCGACCCTGGCCCCACCAACGGCGGCGCGAACTCCAAGGCCCTGACCGGCGGGGTGAGGATGATGCTGGTGGTCGTCGGCGGTGTCATCGTGATGGCGATCGGCGCTCCAGTGGCCTACCACACCTTCTCCAAGGCCCTGGAGCGGCGTCGCCAGGTGCGCGCCGACAAGCATCGGGCCGCCGCCGCCCTAGTCGAGCGCCGAGAGCAGTGGAGCGCCGTCGAAAAGCGGCACCAGGTGGTCCAGGACGCCTGGTTCGACGCCGAGATGGATGTCGTGACCACCATGCTCACCCGTCCCGCCCTGCTCGACCCCGCCGTGCCCGCTACCGGTCGCCTCATCGAGGCCCTGGAGAACGCCCGCGCCATCCACGCCGCCAGCGGCGGAGAGCCGCCCGCCGCCTGGCTCGACGGCATCAGCGACCTGGAGTCGCTGCCCTACTATCGAGCGGTGCTCGACCTGGAGAGGAACTGGCGTGCAGCCACGACGGCCGCCGACAAGGCCGGCCGGGCCATCCTCCCGCGCACCGAGCGGCGCATCCTGGCCGAGGTGGAGAGCCTGCTGGCCATCGCCACCGGCGGCGCGTCTGCCAACGAACGCGACACGGCCTACGCCCGCATCAAGACCCTCCTGGGCCGTATCAAGACCCTGCGGATCCCCGAGAAGGCATGGCAGGCCATCGATGCCGCTCACCGTCCCCAGATCGCCGCGGGCGTCAGCACCTGAGCCCAGTGCCCGCCCGCACCGGTTGAAATCCCGGCGAGCGCTGGCGCCCTGGGGCAGGATGGGCGGTATCCGTGACGCTCCCCGACGAGGAGAAGACCCCCGATGCCCACCGGCGCCCACCACAATGAAGGCACCTTCGTCCAGTTGAGCCTGGACGCCCTGATCGAGGAGGAAACCGATGACAGCGCTGGCAGAACCCGACACGACGCCCGCTCCCGGACCCGGCAAAGCGACGCCGGTGACGATGAGCGATCAGGACTCGATCGCGTTCTGGGCCCCCTGGGCGGCGGCCAACCCCGCCAAGGATCCCTTCTTAGCCTCCTTGATCCCCAGGTGGGACCAACTCATCGGCTACGACCCCCTGACGGGCCCCAGGGAGATGACCGACCCGATCCCCTGGGCCGAGATGGCGCCCGAGATCCCCGACGACCCGCGCCTGAT
>NZ_VWPG01000017.1:0-16051 GCF_009829695.1 Actinomyces sp. zg296 | reverse complement strand
GGATCCAGGACCCCTCACCGACCGTCGTGCCACCCCCACCCTTCGCCACCGCCGCCCCGGGGACCTACCCGCCCCCGCCATGGGAGCCCGACCAGGCGCCCAGGCCCCAGTGGATGCGCCAACTCCTGGCGACCTGGGCACGGCAGCGGGCGGAGACCACCCCGACCTGACCCACCCGCGCGCCCTGTGCATGCGGGGATGCTCCAGCAACGCGTGGACGGACTCGCGGTCATGAGGATCGAGCCACGGGCTGATGCGTCTACGATCAACCAGCACGCACCACGAATACGAGCGTTAATCGCCAGCACCGCTGGCCTATTGGCGTGCGCGGACCTCACTATCTCACTGTTGATCAGCGGGTTGTGGCTGTGCGCGCAAGCAGTCTTCCATGACCCCGCATCCAGGACGCTGCACGTCGCAATGGGCCTGCGCGCTCTCTTGAGTCTTCTCTTCCTTCCGCCAGTCACGACGCTCGGGATTCATGACCCCCATCCCCCATAAGCATCTTTCAAAACCACAAAATCGCGCCCGCCTCATCGTCATCCACTTGGCACATTCTTCTTGGGTTCAAGGGCAAGCGAATCGTAACGCACTCACTACCAGATAACACCAACAATAGCGGCGCCCTCTTAGTAGGATCATGTTTGCACTCACATACTCATTGAGGTTTCCCGCTGGAGTGGGGGCGCGTCCGGCCTGACCGTTGGGTCGGTTATCCGCATGCGGCACTGGACGTCGTCAGTCGGCACGCCCCTGAGCCGACCGACTCCTGCGGCTACCCAACGTGGGTTTCACCGGTGGCGCCTGAACCCAGACAAGACCTGATGGCGGCCAGCAACCATGCGCTCGGAACCTTTTATGACGCCGCGGCTGAGCGCCCGGGAGAAAAGGTCCACCAGGGCATCGGAATCGACGTCAAGACGCCATTCGAGGGAAACGACCTGAACGTCAAGCAGGAAGTCGACAACACGTTCCAGACCACCCTAAGAACTCCAGCCGAGCGGGCCAACACCCCGCCCATTCCCAACCTCAATACGGGTGACGCACCCACCCTCCCCTAATGGGATAACCTCAATGAAGCGCAGTTCCGGAAGGAACTGCAACGGCGGTTGGGAGCAGACATAGTGCCCCCAACCGCCCGCCTCAATGAAGCGCAGTTCCCGAAGGAACTGCAACCCTGGAACGTGACAGTGCCGCTCCGCAGGTAGTCGCCTCAATGAAGCGCAGTTCCGGAAGGAACTGCAACGTAGTGTACACCTACAGCAACGCGAGGGTGACCGCGCCTCAATGAAGCGCAGTTCCCGAAGGAACTGCAACTGCTTGGCCTGCTTGCGCTTCGCGGCCTCGCCGCGCTCGCCTCAATGAAGCGCAGTTCCCGAAGGAACTGCAACCCCGTGATTAGGGTGGGTTGCTGACTTGTTGCGGAGGGCCTCAATGAAGCGCAGTTCCCGAAGGAACTGCAACTGTGGCTGAGGAGTACAGCGGCTCGCACTGGCGGCCTCAATGAAGCGCAGTTCCCGAAGGAACTGCAACGGCTCCTTCATCAACCCGCTGTGGAGGGACCAGGCGGCCTCAATGAAGCGCAGTTCCCGAAGGAACTGCAACGCATGGTTGCCGACGGCCTGGGAAATGACTACCCGCCTCAATGAAGCGCAGTTCCCGAAGGAACTGCAACGTTCAAGCTGACAAGGAGAGGGAACTAATATGCCGCCTCAATGAAGCGCAGTTCCCGAAGGAACTGCAACACACCGCCGCATGGCACCAGGTCCTGACCCAGGAGCCTCAATGAAGCGCAGTTCCCGAAGGAACTGCAACTCGCTGTGGTCAACGACCACATCGCGGCAAACCTGGAGCCTCAATGAAGCGCAGTTCCCGAAGGAACTGCAACCTGTGATCACGCACGGTCTGAAGCGTCTGGACGACCCGAGGCCTCAATGAAGCGCAGTTCCCGAAGGAACTGCAACAGGAAACGTGCACGCAACCCGAGCGCCTATTACGCGCCTCAATGAAGCGCAGTTCCCGAAGGAACTGCAACACGAGGGACTCAGCCCACCACTGATGGTGGGTTGATAGCCTCAATGAAGCGCAGTTCCCGAAGGAACTGCAACAGCGGGACTAGTCATGCCAGCAGCACTAGCGACTGCCTCAATGAAGCGCAGTTCCCGAAGGAACTGCAACACCCGACACTTTGGCGCCGTATCGCTTAGCCCACTCGCCTCAATGAAGCGCAGTTCCCGAAGGAACTGCAACGGGATGGCTCCGGCCTCGGACCCCATGGCGGATGAAGCCTCAATGAAGCGCAGTTCCCGAAGGAACTGCAACATCCTGGCTGGCATCCCAGATGACTCGCTGACCGAGGCCTCAATGAAGCGCAGTTCCCGAAGGAACTGCAACCACGCGAACACTAGGGGCCGAGCATGAGAATACGGACCAGCCTCAATGAAGCGCAGTTCCCGAAGGAACTGCAACACCAGGCGCTCTGGGCGTGGGAGCGCCATGCGGGGTCCTCGCCTCAATGAAGCGCAGTTCCCGAAGGAACTGCAACGTAGAGGCCGACGCGCTTGCCGGCCCGCCAGGCCCGCCTCAATGAAGCGCAGTTCCCGAAGGAACTGCAACGTAGAGGCCGACGCGCTTGCCGGCCCGCCAGGCCCGCCTCAATGAAGCGCAGTTCCCGAAGGAACTGCAACAACCGCGTGCGCATAGCAGAGAACGCAGGTTCCCCGTGCCTCAATGAAGCGCAGTTCCCGAAGGAACTGCAACGGCGGTCTCCTACGTGCACGGCGCGCCGGGAGAGGACCTGCCTCAATGAAGCGCAGTTCCCGAAGGAACTGCAACCTGTTTCCTCAAATCGAACATCTGACAAATCAGTTGCCTCAATGAAGCGCAGTTCCCGAAGGAACTGCAACGCCCCCACATTTGGGATCCCCGTCCGCGAGACCTACGAGCCTCAATGAAGCGCAGTTCCCGAAGGAACTGCAACAGGGCGACGGTGATATCAAGGTCGCCGTGGACACGGTGCCTCAATGAAGCGCAGTTCCCGAAGGAACTGCAACAGGACGCTCAGGAGTGGGCCGAGGACGTCCGAGACAGGCCTCAATGAAGCGCAGTTCCCGAAGGAACTGCAACCGCTGCCCAGGTCAATGCTCTCAACGCTGTGATCACGCCTCAATGAAGCGCAGTTCCCGAAGGAACTGCAACCCCGTCAGAAAAGGGCTTGACCCCCACCACCTTGCTGGGGCCTCAATGAAGCGCAGTTCCCGAAGGAACTGCAACCGCGTACATGTCCCACATGCGGGAGAGCTCGCGCTGCCTCAATGAAGCGCAGTTCCCGAAGGAACTGCAACTTCGGAGTCTGCCAGGTGGGCGATTCCGCCATCTTCGCCTCAATGAAGCGCAGTTCCCGAAGGAACTGCAACACCATCATGCACTCCTTTCATGTGCGCACACGCATCGCCTCAATGAAGCGCAGTTCCCGAAGGAACTGCAACGTGCTCTACCGCCTGGTCACCATGGCCATGCAGACGCCTCAATGAAGCGCAGTTCCCGAAGGAACTGCAACGTTGGCGGTGGCGAGATTAATGGTTGCGATGTGCTCTGCCTCAATGAAGCGCAGTTCCCGAAGGAACTGCAACCCCAAGGGCATCCCCGATGATATAAGCAGCAATCTGAAGCCTCAATGAAGCGCAGTTCCCGAAGGAACTGCAACCGCGGCCCGGCGCCCCACATGCCTCGGGTACGCCGCGCCTCAATGAAGCGCAGTTCCCGAAGGAACTGCAACATCTTGGAGTTGAGTGGAATAACCACAACCTCTTGAACGGCCTCAATGAAGCGCAGTTCCCGAAGGAACTGCAACAGCCCCGCTAGAATCGGCTGGCGCTCAAGGGTTCTGACGGGTCTTCGCGAGCGCTGCCGACGTCAAGTCGGTTCGAACCCTCGCTTGGAGGGTAGCGTAGCCCTCCTCCCTTGGGATATCAACGTTCCTCGCACGCGAGCGCTCCCCCGGGTCTCCCGTGCCGCCGGAGCGCTCGCGTCAGGCGATGAGAGGCCCCTCAGGCGTGATGGTCCTCGTCAGGCCCACGTATGTGAAGCGCTTCGCATCGACCGAGGCCAACGGCCCGACGTCGCACAGCAGGATCGAGTCCTCATCCGGGTCAACGGCCGCGCTCAGCTCCTCTCGCAGCCGCATGAGCTTCGCTGGCGCGGAGTCCACCACGAACACTGAGTACTGGATCCGGTCGCCGTACTTGAGGAGAATCTTCGCCACTCGGCCGCGCCGTTTGTCGGAGGGCACGTCATAGGCGACGAGCACTCGCCTCACATCATCGCGCATCAACGCACCCTTACTCCCTTGTAATCGCGCTGCGTCCCATCAATGGTCCCGAGCACGAGACGCGCCTGCACCTCAATGGCGCGGCGCCAGGTGACGTCGTAGCCGAAAACCGGGTGCCGGAATGAGGTCTCGATCCTCCTCTCGAACGCGGCGATCAGCTGCTTGCGACCCCGGTCGGTCATGCGGCATGCGCCCATCACCGCCGTGAAGTCATCTTCGCTGAGCTCACCGTTGCGCAGCGCGCGAACCACCACGGAATCGGCTACGGGCGCCCGGAACTCCTCCATGAGGTCCAGGGCGAGGGCCGGCTTATTGCGGGAGCTTGAGTGGAGGAAGCCCGCATGCGGGTCAAGGCCGCAGGCCACGAGGGCACGGATGCACTCTCCCAGGAGAATTGCGTAGGTGTAGTCGAGAGCGGCATTGACAGGGTCCGGTGCGGGTCTTCTGTAGCGCCCCCTCCACTGCTGCGCGGCGAACCGTGAGGCTTGCCCCTCGAGCATAGTGGCGAACTTCGCAAAGTACAGGGACGCCGCTTCCCCTTCCACTCCGAGAAGATCGGTGAGAGACGGGGCATCGAGGGCGTAGCGCTGCAAATGGCGCATCTTGGTGATCTCCTCAGCGGCATCACCATTGCGACGCAGGAGTGTGGCCTGGTTGGCGATCTTCGCCGCCACCATCTGTTGGGCTATATCGAGGCGGCCCTCCGCGCTCGCCACATGCTGTTGAACCCGCTGGAGACCGTTGGGCGAGTCCGCTCCTTGGGACCAACCGATGACCCGCCCGGACCATGAGCACCACACTACGCATCGGTCCCGCCAGCACAGCTCCCGGAGCAGAGCCGATGAGACATCCGCGTTGCCATGCATGACCAGTCCCAACACCCGCTCGATCGGCACGCTTAACAGCTTCTCGCCGTCCTTCTTGACCTCCAGCCGCCCAGCGGACAGCGATGCCCGCGATCCGGGCGTGGTGACATGAACGATCTGCGCGTCAGGCGCGGCGGCGATGACCCGACGGCGCGAGGCCTCGTACCTGTGCTCCACCGGCAGGCAGACCGACTCGTGAGAGCACCACTGGCATCGGTGGTCATCCTGGAGGGGCTCGGGAGCGTGGTCCGCCGAGATGATACTTCGAGTCCTCGCCACTGCCTCCTCGGCTTCCAGCAGGTCCGCGGCGCTGAGATCCACCTCCACCCGTCTGCGGTGTCCGGTGAAGTACACCTCTGTTCCGGCGACGACACGCCCCATCTCCTCCAGGCAGATCCTTTGGAGGGCGAGCTGCAGGCGGTTCGCCTCAGTCACCTCGGGACGGCGGCGCACAGGCGTCGCCTTGTACTCCACCACGGTGAGCGGCCCGTCAGCGGAGCCCTCGACGACATCGCATCTCCCTGACAATCCAAGTCTCTCCGAGCGGACGCTCACGGCTCGATACTCCGCTGGACGGCTCTGGGAAGGGTCATCGGCACGCCGGTGAGCCTCGATGCCGGCCTGCATCTGCATCGTGTCGGTCTTCTCCCCCACCGACTCCAGCCACGCGCGCCTCGGGCAGAACGCCGTGTGCGCCACCAAACTGATCGGAATGGGATCCGACGTCATGCCAGGACCTCGATCCTGCCCGCGCGCAGATACCTCTCAGGAGCGCTCGAGTTGTCGCTGACCTGGAAGGGAAACTGGAGCACGGCACGGGCGCCGTGGGAGGCCAGCCACGCTCGCGCGCTCCTCTCCTGAGGATCCCCCGCCACTACGAGTTGCTGCGAGACGAGCAGTGCCCTCCATCGCCCAAGGGAGAAGCGGCCGACGAGCACGGGGAGAACCAAGCGCTTCGGGGTGAACTCGCCCACTGGGACTGCGCCTGCGGTCACAGACGGTTGGCGCAATCGATGGATCACCGGGAAGGCGGAGATTCCCCACAGGGCGCACCATGCGAGAGCGCTGTCAGTGAAACGCGGCCAAGTGAGCCCTGTCGCTGTTCGAGATTCGTCCGAGCGCTTCCCCTTGTAGGCCTCGTCGATGGTCCTCTGCCCAGTCAGACCGGCGCCCACGCCCTCAGGAGTCCTGGTGGAGACGATCCCAGCGAGGTGACGGAGCCGGTTGGCGACGAAATCCTCGCCCCTGTTCCGAGTCTTCATCTCCCAACGACTCGAGCCTTCGTCAGGTCTTGGCTTTTTCATGCTCCTGTCCGCGAAGCGCCAGTACGCGGGCTCCCCCAGCGCGCCGATCAGGTCAATGGCCTCGGGCATCGAGATCTCGCGATCGATCCCCTCATGGCGCTGGTGTTGGAGGGCGCGCCATTGCTCGGGCACGCTGGCCGCCTTGATACGGGGGCTGAAGACCGCGCTCCCCCCATCCCACGGGGGCCCCTCGAGATCAGCTTGGACCCAACTGGCCTCCTCAGCGCACCCCGAAGCATGCCGGTGCACCGCGGCGGCGATCGCGGTGGCGTCGTAGCCCTCGGCGCTCACCTCCAGGCGGGGCGCGGCCTCGTCAGTCCAGCCAAGACGGACCCGCTTGGCGCCGTCGCCCTCAAGGATGAGAGCGAGGCCCAGCCCGGCGAAACTCGTCAGGGCACTCGTGATGTCGCCGGCGAGGATCATCATCCTCACCTCCCCTCTGCTGAGATCGAGCAGTCGGCGGCGCGGAGAAGCGCCTCGAGGTAGGCAGCTCCCCACTCGCCCCATACGCGGTCCGTCCGAGCGATGAGGGACTCCCACTCCCCTTCGCCCACGAGCTCCTCCAAGGCCTCCGAATCACCGGGTCCAGCCGTTATGGGATCGTGGTTGAACGTCGGGCGCCCGCGTCCGTGACTCGTGCCCACCAGCCGGGCAACAAGATCGCGGCGCCCATCATCGACGGGCCCCTCACCGTCGGCCCGCGCCTGCCCCCAGTAGGCGGCGGTGGAGGCCAACTCGTGGCGCCATCCCGGCGGGAGCCCCGCGTCCGCCCACGCCCTGCGGACGGATTTCAAGGGGCGCCCGCCACTCTTGGCCAAAGGGGCGTCATCCCGGCGATCCTCCTGCCCCAGGAACGCCTGGAAGCGCTCATCCTCCTTGCCGGCGTCGTGCCACAGCCCAGCCTCTCTCAAAGCCGATTCCGGAGAAGGAAGAAGACCGATCCTCTCCCCTATCTCCCCAGCGCGGGCGGACACCGCCGCGTTGTGGTCGGCGAGGAGAATGCGCGGGCTCCGCGACCATGCCGAGCGCTCGTCAGACTCGTCGTCAACTATCTCCTCGGCCCTCACCACCAGCCACGCCGGAGCGATCCCACTCTCAGCGTCCCAGCCGGGAGGCCACTCGCGCTCCCCCTCGGGGAACTCCGAGTCAAGCTCCTCCGCCTCCAACTGGCACAGTCGCATGAGCTCCTCATCATCAGTGATCATCGCGGCCACACCACGCAAGGATGGGACGGGGACGGGCTCGCCAGCCTCATCCCCGTCAGGCGTCACCACGCCCTCGGTGAGGATCGCCGCTGCGGCGTCGATCACGAGCAGGTCCCCGGGGCGCAGCAGCCGCGCGATCGCCTGACCATCTGCCCGCTTCGGATCGGCGATTCGCGCCTGCCATTCCGCGTGGACATCCCCGTCGCGCCACAGGACGGCGGACTCCAGGAGCGCGCTCTGCTCATCGGCGAGCCGTTCGATCAGCGCTCGCGCCGTCGCGACCGTCGTCGGATAGACCTCGTGCTCCTGCGGCGGCACCGCGCGGACAAGCGCCTCTCCCGCGGTGGCCTCCGGTAATTCTGACAGCCCACGCAGAACGATTCCCACCGTGCCCTCCTCTGGCTCAAGGCCATCCCGGAGCCAGAGGTCGAGCTCAGGCTCCACCACGAGGTCCATGGAAGTCTTGGACCACAGCGCGGCGTCCCAGGGCTCCGGGCGCTGATAGAGCACGCGTCGAGAAGTATCCGGCTCAGGCGGGTGCTCGCTGACCGCCAGCGGCGAGAGATCACCGGTCCCCGCGCGTCTGAGCACCCATGCTCGTCCTTGGAGCAGGTCCTCTTTGCAGTATGGGAGAGCATCTGCTTTCACCTTGGCATCCGCAGGAGGCCCCAGGACGATGACGTCTCCACGATCCCGGAGGCCGAGCCGATTCACCCGCCCCGCACGCTGGGCGAGGGAGCTGCCGGAGGCCAGCTCAGTGACCATGGACACCAGGTCGAGATCCACCCCGACCTCCACGGTCTGCGTGGCCACAAGGACATCCACGCGCTCAGATCCAGCCGGGCCGAAGAGCCCCGGCTCCTCCTCACGAAGCCGTTCAAGATCCCATGGGCGCATACGCCCCACCCATAGCTGGCAGGCGAGCCCCTTCTCCCGTAGTTCCTTGGCCACCTGAACGGCGCCGCCCACCCGGTTGAGCACGCAGCCAATGGTCCTGGGAGGATGGGCTCCATCCTCTCCATCCGGGGAGTCAGGAATGAGTTCCCGAGCCTGGCCGACGGCGTCAATCACCTGCTTCACCACCGCGTCACGGTACTTCGTCGTCATTTGCCCGTTGGCCGGCCAGGTGTCAGTCTCGATGTAGCGGATGCCCTTGGGCGCGAGCACCCGGCTCGCCAAGCGGGGATCGTCCGCGATCGAGCTCCGAGTGACCCCGACGGCGCGGCCGGCCGCTCCCGGTGGAGTGGCGGTCATCTCCACCGCCTGGAGAGCTGGCACGCCGATGCGCTCAGCGCCCGCAGCGCACAGCTCACCGACGCGCCGCGCGGTGACGATGAGCTGGCGGTTCAGATGGGCCTCGTCCAAGACGATGGCGGCGTCCAGGGCGAGCAAACCCGCGAGTCTCGGGCGGGCTAGCCTGGAGGCCCCGTAAGAGCGGAACAGCAGGCTAGATCCCCACATGTCCGGGGTCATGCACAGGACCGCGCAGGCCTCGGGGGCGTTGAGCCAGCCGCGGTCGGTGGCCGCGGCGCCTCGCATCGTGGTCACGACCAGCGGTTGCCGTCTCTCCGCCCCTGCGGGGCGGAGGCTGGCGAGGGCCTCCCGGACTCTCGCCATCACATCGGCAGCGGAATCCGTCGGGCCATCCAGTAGTGCCTGAATGTGATTCGCGCGCTCAGCGTGGGCGTCAGTGAGAGCCCTACGGTTGACAACGATGGCTAGCCGACGGGGGACCCGGGCGCCCGCGCCGACGGCGGCCAGGGCGTTGGCGAAGACGTGAACTTCGATGACGCTTGACTTACCCGCGCCCGTCGGGGCGGCGATCTGCTCCGGCCATGCCCCACTGCTCGCCAAGTGCTCGAGCAGGTCTCGCTGCCAGGAGAACGGGCGGTGCCCCGGGCCGTGCACGGCTTCGAAGAAGTCCCCGAACTCCTCAGTGCTCAGCATCATTCCTCCTGCTCATGTCGCGGACGAGCTCGGCGGGCAGGTCAGCCGGGGCCAGGAGTCCTCCGCCGAGGTGCCTGCTCTGCCCCACGGCCATCAGGGCGCGGTCGGGAAGCAGGTCCCCCGCGTCGATGAGCGCCCGATAGGGTTGAGCGGTCATTCCCTGGGGCATCTTGTGGGAGTACGCGGAGGGACGGCGGGCGACTCGTTGGTACCACATCACCGAGGCGCGCCGTTCGCGAACCTGGGAGACGAGGTCGCGATATCCTTGGGGACCGCGCCCCACGCTCTTGAGCTGATCACGCCAGACGAATCCGAGTGAGAGCAGGATGGCATTCTCAAAGCTCCACTCGCCGCGCTGACGCACCACTTCGGGGACCGCTGCGGGCGTCGGCGACCACAGACGGGCCGTTCCCGGTGCTGGCTCCTTCCAGAACGAAGCGGCGGAGTGGGTCTCATCAAGAGGCTGGACACGGGCAACGCCCCAGCGCGACCTCACCCACCTCAGCCCTGCCAGAGCACCGAGGATGACGCCGGCTTCACTGGGATCGACATCCCTGGGCAGCATGATGAGGAAGGCCCCGGGCGCATCGATACCACCAATGAGTGACTGCGCGAGAACGGATGCGGACAGGTAATGGATCGCCAGGCGATTCGCCGGGACCGCCCTGCCCTCGGGGTAATGGCCGGTCACCATGGCGGGAGCGCCGTCACCGATCCTGGAGATGATCGCCTTGTGGAGGCCGACGCACCAACCCACCCTGCGCGAGGGCTCGATCTCCTGCCCGCTTCCGTCGTCGGCGAGGAAGATGACGACATCACCCCAGGGGAGGGGCTCCCCTGCCGACGCCTCTTGTCCCACCGGCTCGTAATGAGCAGTGGCGAGGCAGTCCAATGGCGACGGGAAGGTGACGACTGACTCTGTTTCCTTGTACTTGTCATCCTTGCTGGTAGGTGACTTGCTCGGGTAGGCCGCCTCATGCGCCCGAGCGAGGGCCTCGGCCCTGCCAGGGACCGCGATCGGCAGGCGAAGGCCTCCTGCGGTGAAGGCAGTCGCCTGGGGGTTGAGGCACCAGGTTGGCCGCACGTCGTTGACGATCTCAAGGATCACTGGGCTGTCCGCCTCACCCAGGTGGGGCACGTCGGCGCACAGCTCCCGCAGGGCATCGTGGACCTCGGGCGGAATGCTCTCCCAGATCCAAGCGATCTCACCGTCGAAGACGATGCCCTCGGAGATCTCCTTGCCCGCCTTCTTCGCGGAGTGCTTCTTGAGGGTTCCCGTGTCACGGTAGGCGATGCGCCGGATAGAGGGATCAGTCATCGACATGGATGGCGGCAGGCGCAGTCCCGTGGGCGGATTGCCCTCCAACCATTCCAGAGCGTTCCCCGCGGCCCGCGTGGGCGAGCCATCCGCGGACGAGGTCCAGGCGGCGCTCACCAGCGCGGAGAAGAGACGGGCGGGAGAGGGCAGATGATCCGGTGAGCCGTCCGCGCCATGCCCGTGGTACGCGCTGAGCGGGAACCGCGCGGTGAGGGCGATGGACCCCATTACTTGTCCTGAGCGTCGTCGACGGCGGCATTGAGGACCGCGGGGTTGCCGTCGATGACGAGGACCGAGCCGTCCCAGACGAGTCCGGCGCGGTCCTTGGCGTAGTCGAGCGCGGCCTTCAGGAGGTCCTGCGCCTCTGTGGTGCTGAGCGCGTCCACCCTCTCCTTTTCTCCGTAGCGCTTATCGAGGGTGACCACTGCGGGCCCGGACTCAACGAGATCGCAGTTGGCTCGCAGCAGGAGCTCGGCGTCGGACCGGGCTAGGCCGTTGAGGGCCAGGGCGGCGAGCACCGCTCGGCAGGCCACATCGCCCTTGGGGGAATCGCAGTCGAAGCGCAGGGCGCGCAGGGCGGCGAAACTCAGGACGTGGGAACGGATGATCGCCTGGCAGGTCACGCCACCGAGTTGCTCCAGAGCCGGCGGGATCCCGCCGAGGCCGAGGACCGACGGCTTCTTCTTGGCCTTGTCATACGTGTCCTTGGAGAGCTCGTCCTTCTGAGTATCGGCGATGGCCTTGAGCTGCTTGTCCGCGAGGTCGATCCTCATGCCAAGCGGGTCGATCCGTGCCCCGCCACGCTTGGACTGGTGCGCGGCAGGCTCACCCTCCTGGTCCGCGAGGATCCCTATGATCTCACCAACGAGGATGGAGCGGTAGCGTCCCTGATTGCTCTTGCGGGTCGCGTCCCAGCCGCCGAGCAGCAGGGTCATGGGACTGCGCTCCATGAGGGGACGAGCATGGGAGACCGTGGCATCGCGCAGAGCCCTGTACTCGGGATTCTCCGTCGTCGGCTTATCGTTAATGGTGCCCGCGCGGATCTGCCCGTCGAAGGCGCGATGCGGAAGATCGATATCGCTGTAGACCTGGCCATCCTCGAAGCGCAACTCGATGCGCGGCATCATGGACAGGACCTCGTCACCGTCCGCGATCGCGGCTGAGACCGCCGCCTCCAGGCGGTTGTTCTGGGACTGCTTGGAGTCGATGAGCACAGCGTCAACGGCGTGCCCCTCCCAGAAGCGGCGCTCATAGGCGAATACAGATTTCTTTCCCTCCACGAACTTCGCGGGCGCCACGGAGGCGTGAGGCCCGGCCGCGGGTTCCAAAGGAGTGACGGAGGTCAAAACGCTCGCGCCGCCAGGGCGGCAGGCGGCGAGCAGGTGATCCAGGCTGATTGACGGCATACGAAACTCCTCGTTGAGAACGGTCCGGCAGCCGGGAGTATAGCCGTTGCCACCTCCGCGTTCATCCGTCGTCCACCACGCCGGGCATCACGGCCCCATCGCAATGCCACTGGGGTGGAGCGCCGGGCCTCGCGGAACCGACTCGCCCCGCGACGCGGTTGGAACAGGCAGGCGTAAACTCCCCTGACCAGTCGCAGAGCCTAACCTGCCCAACCAACCACCCCGAGGAGCCCCATGCGCGTCCTGGCCGCCCTGTCCGGCGGCGTCGACTCCGCCGTCGCCGCAGCGCGCGCCATCGATGCCGGGCACGACGTCGTCGCCATCCACATGGCGCTGTCCCGCGACCGGGAGGCCACCCGCTCCGGCTCACGCGGCTGCTGTTCCATCGAGGATGCCTCCGACGCCCGCTGGGCCGCCGACATCCTCGGCATCCCCTTCTACACCTGGGACCTGTCCGACGAGTTCGAGGAGCGCGTCGTCGCCGACTTCCTCGCCGAGTACCGCGCCGGCCGCACCCCCAACCCCTGCGTGCGCTGCAACGAGCGCATCAAATTCGACGTCCTCCTCGAGCGCGCCCTCGCCCTCGGCTTCGACGCCGTCGCCACCGGCCACTACGCGCGCCTGAGCGGCGGCGCCAGCGACGGCCGCCCAGGCGACACCGCCGGCCTGACCCTCTCGCGCGCCGTGGACACAGCCAAGGACCAGTCCTATGTCCTGGCCGTCTCCGGCCGCGAGGGCCTGGCCCGCGCGCTCTTCCCCCTGGGCGACGCCCCCAGCAAGGACGCCGTGCGCGCCGAGGCCGCGCAGCGGGGCCTGCCGGTGGCCGACAAACCCGATTCCTACGACATCTGCTTCGTCGCCGACGGCGATACCCGCGGTTTCCTCACCCGCGCCCTGGGCTCCTCCCCCGGGCACGTGATCACGCCCGACGGCGAGGTGCTGGGCGAGCATTCCGGCTACTTCGGCTTCACCGTGGGCCAGCGCAAGGGCCTGGGGCTCACCCACCCCGCCCCCGACGGCCGGCCCCGCTACGTGCTGGAGACCCGCCCCGCCACCAACGAGGTCGTCGTCGGCCCCGCCGCGCTCCTCCAGCGCAGCAGCCTCGACGCCGACGGCCTCATCCTCCTGGCCGACCCGGAGCCGCTGGGGCCAAGCGAGGACACGGGCACTGATCCAGTCGCCACCCCCGGGCCACTCGGATGGGACGACGCCCACGTGCAAGTGCGCGCCCACGGACGCCCCATTCGGGCGCGCGTCACCGCGGACACCCAGGCCGCATCCCTCCACGTCGAGCTCAGCGAGCCCTTGCGCGGGGTTGCCGCCGGCCAATCCGTCGTCGTCTACGGCGGGCCCGACGGCCAGCGCGTCCTCGCCCAAGCCACCGTCGCCTAAAGCGCCCGAGCCCCCGCTCCAACACATCGGTAGCTCAGCGCCCTGCGGCCTCACCCCCGAGATACCGTCTCACCCCGGCGTTGCGGTCTCATCCTCGCAGTTTGAGGGCGTAAGAGCGGGCTGAGACGGTATCTCGGGGACGAGACGGTGACGCGAAGCCGAGAGGACTGGAAGAGGAGTGGAACAGAAGAGAGGACAGACTGAAAAGGCACCCAGCGCCGAGGGCGGCCAGTGCTGGCAGCATCAAGCCCCAGCGCGGGCTCACCGATCAGTCGGGCAGCGATCTCCTCATGCGTCCCTGTCCGCACGAGGACCGCGACGTCATTCCCACTCCGCCAGGCCACGAGCCAATCCCCTGCGTTCGCCACATGGCACTCGTACGAGCCTTTCCAGTCCCCACGCGAGCGATGCATGCGATGACGGCGACGGGGCTCACCCGAATTCGCCGGCACTGCGGTGTCATCCGGGGAGGTGATCTCGCGGCTGTTGGCTCCTCCGCGGGCTCCTCCGAATTCTCCGGCGCGAGGGTGGTCACCTCGCGCAGGCCCTCCAGGCGCATGTCGCGTCTTGAGCCGATTAACATCCCGGAGGGACCTGGACGTCATGTCGGCGCGCCGCATGGGGTTCAGATCCCGAGTTCGGCGAAGACCTCATGAGACCCGCCGTAGCGCGCCGCCGGAATCGAGGATCCACTCCGGCTCCGCCGGGGCCTCGCGGGAATCCTCGTCGAGCGCCTGGCCGCCAGGCCTGAGAGGGATCACGTTCTCCCTGATCATCCGGCGGTGGAAGGCGCGGGTGGTCGAGGCGGGTCGACGCCGGAGTCCTCCGCGATCCGGGAGGCCTGGCGCTTGGGCTCCGCATCCACGCGGGCAGTCACCGATGAGCCACCCCTCATCGCCCCGCCCTCTCCATGCCAATCCCATGCCTGACGGAGTTCGTAAGACGAAAGCACGCCGTCGCCTCGCGCGGGTGTCGAGCAATGCGCTGCACGGGAGGAAGCAGGGATGTGAACTGGCGTCACCTAACGTGCGCGTCGAGCAGAGACGGCCTGCGCCCGTTGTGCGCTCACCCCCGAGATACCGTCTCACCCCGGCGTTGCGGCCTCACCCCCGAGATACCGTCTCACCCCGGCGTTGCGGCCTCATCCTCGCAGTTTGAGGGCGTAAGAGCGGGCTGAGACGGTATCTCGGGGACGAGACGGTATCTGGGGGAAGAGAGACGGTATCCCGGGGGTGAGGACGCAAGTCGAGTCGGCTCGCTCTTGCGGTCAGGTCGAGCCCAGCCCACAGCCGGAATCAGCGCAGCCCGCAGCCGCGCCGGCACACCCCGCAGCCGCGCCAGCCCAGCCCGCAGCCCGCGCCGGCACACCCCGCAGCCCGCGCCAGCCCAGCCCGCAGCCCCGCCGGCGCACCCCGCGGCCGGAACCAGCCCAGCCCCGCGGCCGAAACCGGTTCAGCCCCGCAGGCGCGCGAGCTCGGCCACCATCTGCGGGACCACCTCGCCCACATCCCCGACGACACCGAAGTCCGCCATCTCGAAGATCGGCGCCTCGGAGTCATCACAGACCGCCACGATGGTCTGTGCGCCCTGGATGCCGGAGGTGTGGTGCACGGCGCCGGAGACGCCCAGGCCGATGTACAGGCGCGGGGAGACGCTCACGCCGGTCTGGCCCACCTGGGCGCTGCGCTCGATCCAGCCCTCATCGCAGGCCACGCGCGTGGCGCCGACGGCAGCGCCCAGCGGCTCGGCCAGTGAGCGGACCAGGTCGAAGTCGCCGTCGATCCCGCGCCCGCCAACCACGACGACACGGGCCTCGGTGAGCTCGGGCCCGGCCGCGGCGGCGGAGCGCTCCGACTCCACGAGCTCGACGGCCGCGGACTCGGCCGCAGGGGCGACCTCGAGGGCCTCGGGGGTGAGTTCGGCGATGCCGTCGGCGGCGGCCTCGTAGGCACCGGGCCTCACGGCGATCACGGGGGCGGGACCGCCCAGGGCGAGCGCGGAGGTGGTGGTCCAGGAGCCGGATAGGACCAGCTTGGTGCCGGTAAGGGCGTCGCCCCCCTCACCCAAGCGCAGGTCGGCCAGGTCGCTGGAGGCGGCTGAGCCAAGCAGGACGGCGGCGCGCCCGGCGATCTCCTTGCCACGGTAGTCGCTGGCCACGAGCACGGCGGCGGCACCAGCGGCTCGCGCGGCGGCGGCCACGGCGTCGGCGGCGCATCCGGCCAGCGCGGGAACGGCGGCGGCCAGCAGCCGGGTCGCGCCCGCAGTGGCCAGGGCGGGCGCGAC